>JBIKPL010000488.1:0-2555 GCA_044357485.1 Cytophagales bacterium | reverse complement strand
ACCGATAATAAACACAGGCCAAACAAAATTAAACACATTCAAATCTGGTCTCATTTCATCGAGTAAAAACACAAGACCTATACCAATTAAAACCAACCAAGACACTCCTCGGCAGCCCTTTTTAATGCCAATATAGCAACCCACTGCAATCACAATCATTTCCCAAGAAAACAACCATTCAGGAAACGAAACCCCTATTTTTTCAGCAAAAAGCACCATGCCTATCACCAATAAGAATAGGCCTGCCAAAGCTAAATTTTGTCTTTTATCAGTTTTCATAAGAAGTCATTTTAGAATTTTTACGTGCGTATTTTTCACACTTCATATTAAACCATTGATGATTGGTTTGTTGGGAACGAAACAACATCGAAAGTCCCAATAACATCAACACAATAGGCCAAATAAACGTAACCACACAAAAATTTGGATAAAGAAGTGGGGCCAAAAACACGCCCCCAATTATCGTCAATATTACCCCAGAGCCATAACGCAATTTATGCTTAATCATTTTAAATACCCCAATCAATACCAATAACATTGGCCAAGTTAATAACCAATCTGGAAATATGATTCCTAATTTATCCAAAAACAATAAGACACCTACACTGGTCACTACAATTCCTGCGAAGGCAATGTTAAAATTTATTTTCATTTGTTTAATTTATTTAAACAATAGTACGCTAAAGTTACTTTTTACTTTAGTGGCATTAGGTAATAAATCGCTATTACTCGGTGAATGTACTAAAAGATAGGGGGAAATTTACATGACAATTATACGATGACTAACAGATTAACAAAAAATTAAGTATTTTGCATGCAGATGGCCATAACAAGCAAAATAAAAATCATCCAACATGCCGACATAGATTTTCAAAAATGGGACTATGCCATGGCTAAGGCGTGTAATAGTTTGGTTTATGGTTATAGTTGGTATTTAAACATTGTATCTCCTCAATGGATGGGTATCGTAGTCAATGATTACGAAGCGGTGATGCCCCTTACCCTGCACAAAAAATGGGGAATACGTTATGTTTCCCAACCTTTTTGCACACAACAACTTGGATTATTTGCCTCGAATGAAGCCTCCATTCAAACCTATTTACCGGAAATTATTTGTTTACTAAAATCTAACTATCGGTACATCAGTATTCAATTCAATTACCTTAATCGTCTTCCAAACAGCCCTACACTTAAAAACAATTACGAATTAAGTTTAGCAAAACCCTATAACGTATTGTTTCAAAACTATGCCCATGGCATCAAAGACAATCTCAGAAAGGCTAAAAAACAAGGCTATAGTGTTGAAACTACGCCGCATTACCAAGACATCATCGATTTTTTTATCCAAGAAAAAGGGGCCAATTACCCCCATATCAAAGCCAAGCATTATGCCCAGTTAAGCGACATTTGTAAGCTTGCACAAGATAAAAACCTGTTAACCTGCAAACTAATTCGCGACCACAACAAATCAATTGTGGCTACCGCTTTGTTTATTGAAGATGCGCATCGGATTATTTTCCTGAATGGCACCAGCAACAATGAGGGAAAAAAACACGGAGCCTTTTCTTTTATTATTGATCATCATATTGCAGCCAATGCCGAAAAGGAATGTATTTTTGATTTCGAGGGATCGGTCGACCCTAATTTGGCTAAATTCTACCAAGGTTTTGGTTCCCATAATAACCCTTATCCAAGCCTTCATTACAACAATTTACCTTGGCCACTTAGACGCTTAAAAAAATAAGATTACCCCATAATTACTTAAAGAATAAATCTCCAATAAAGCCTATACACCATGTCGAAAATATTAATTATTGACCTCATGCACGAAAGCATCATTCCTTTGTTAACAGAGGCAGGATTTTTTGTTGACTATGAACCTACAATTAGCCCCGATGCGATTATGCAAATAATTCCGGCTTATGAAGGAATTATTGTGCGTTCAAAAATTAAAATAGACAAGGCATTCATAGAAAAAGGTACCAAATTAAAATTCATTGCAAGGGCGGGTGCTGGCATAGACCAAGTAGATGAATCGTATTTGAAAGCTAAAAACATTACTTTACTCAATGCACCTGAAGGCAATAGGGTGGCTGTTGGAGAACATGCCTTGGGTATGTTGCTCTGTTTAATGAATAAATTAAACATGGCTAATGCAGAGGTTAAAAATGGCATATGGGAAAGAGAAGCCAATAGAGGCCATGAAATTGCAGGAAAAACGATTGGCATTATAGGTTATGGCCACATGGGTAATGCTTTTGCAAAATGTTTACAAGGATTTGATTGCACCGTATTGGCTTACGACAAATACCTTCAACAGTATGGCAATGCGTATGCTACAGAAGCGTCACTTGAAACCTTGTTTGAAAATTGTGATGTATTGAGTGTACATATTCCTCTCTCCGATGAATCTAAAAACTGGATGGACAGCGCCTTTTTTGAACGGTTTAAAAAACCCATTTGGTTAATCAATACGGCTAGAGGTGAAATCATTCCTTTGAAAGCCATTGCCGACCATATACTTTCAGGCAAAATTATTGGAGCAGGCTTAGATG
>JBIKPL010000487.1:0-2556 GCA_044357485.1 Cytophagales bacterium | reverse complement strand
GCTTAACCTTTTTTAGCAATCGACAAGTACATGACACAGCGCTAAAAAAGGTTAAGCCTGTCCGCCGTAGGAGGATTCAACCGAGTTCTTCCCGAACTCGGGACAGGCTATGGCTTGGCTTGCAGCCACCACGAAAAATTAGTTGTTAGTGGGTGGCGTTCTTGTTGGTAGAACACTACACATATTTTAGCAATTCTTCAACGAGTCTAAATACCGTAGTTGAAGATTCTTCATTTGCTAGATTAGTATGGTCAAAAAGGTTATAATTCCTTTCTGCTCTTGAAATTGCTAATCGCTTCCGCTCTTTATTTGTTTTTTTATCAATACCGTCAAGTACTTCAAAAATTTCTTCGGTTATGATTTTATTGCCTTCGCCATCGTATATTAATCCAAATGGTTTTAAAAGCCGATTTATTTTATTGTTGTAATCGTTTCTATTTATTCCGCCTCCTTGATGGTCGTCAAAATGAATTATAAGCCAATATTCAAAAGCCTGATTTGAATATGCAACACCGAAACCTTTGCTTTCAGCAAGGGCTACAGCACCATTGAAATTTTTTGCTTGCTTAGAATTATCTGGTTTAGGGTCTGCGTCAAAAACACACCAAACTTGGTCGTATGATTTTTCTTTTGATAATTGAACTGCTCTTTTTACTAATGATATTGTATTATATCCCTCTCCAACTGGTTTAATTGTCGCAGAGGACAACTTAAATTGCCTAAAATAGGATGGTTCTGTATTTTCTCCCTCGCAAACTATTAAAATTGTAGGTTTTTCAAGTATTATTGCCTCCGCTCTTTCCAAAAATGGCTCCGCTCTTCTTTTTGTTTTTAAAGTTTCTTTGTGAGCTAACTTAGATGCTATTTGGTCAGCTTTTTTATTTTTCATTTTCATCTTGTGGCAATAAATTTTTATGAATTAAATTGTCAAAGAATCCAAGAAAAGGAACAGCTCCATACTTACCTCTAATATAGTTGTCCTCAAAAGCTTCATTTTTTCTAACCGTATCAGATTTAAAGTCAGCTAAAGAAAAAAGTTTAGCTTCACCGTATTTATCCTTTTCTGTAAACCAAACCTGATCTTTTCTGAATAAGCCCGAACTTAATAAATTAGTGTCGTGAGTATTAAAAATAAGTTGAGCATTTTTGGGGTTAAGTTTTTGAGAATTAAATAAGGAAACTATTTTGCAAACTAAGTTTGGGTGAAGTTTTGAATCTAATTCATCAACAACAAGTGTATAACCATTTTCTATTGCATCTAAAACTGGTCCAGTAAGAGCGAAAAATTTTCTTGTTCCGAATGATTCATCATCATCAAGAGAAAAGCTAGTATTCCCAATATGTTTCTTTGAGTTGTCAAATTTCTTGTGCGTAGTTAAAATATCAGTAACGAATTCAGTTTTGTCTTCTTTTGATTTTTTCAAAATAATTTCTCTTAATTCTTTTGGCATCTCCTGTGGAAGTTTTGTAATATCCAACATTTCAAGTTTAATATCTTGAATTCCCAAATCAGCAGCTTTAAGTAATTCCAGAATTCTCTCTTTATGTTTAGGGTCTTTTGTTTTCCCCATTGTGTAACCTTGATACCCATCTTCTTTAAGCCCCGAGATAGTTTTAAGATTCTTGAACCATTCAATAATATTTTCGCAGGTCGCATCATTAAATTGTGCAGCTACCGAAAGAAGTAATGCGTTATTTCTGATTAAATCTTCACGAACTAAAGTTGCTCCTTTAGGGAAATTTCTTGAGTGTGTTTCGAATTTCTGTAAGTCTCTGTAAAATATTTCAACTTCCTTTGTTTTAGGTTTGTGATACAACCACTCAGAAACAATTTTATCTTTGTCAACTTCAAAACCATAACGAAACATTTCCTTTTTATACAAAAAAATTACTTCAAATTCACTAGGCTGTTTCTCACTTTCATTATTTAATTTGAACGGTTCTACATCAATTTCTTCTCCTTTTTGACTTTCTTTAGAAGAATTAATAGCAAAATTTTTCATAAACATTAATGCCTCAATAAATTTACTTTTACCACTCGCATTCGCACCGTAAATCACTGCACTTTTGAGAATTCTAAGATTGTAAATATTGCTGTCAGAGATGTTTTCAGTTTCTCTTGTTTCTTTGTCGTAATTAGATGCGATTAGGCTCAATGTAGCCTTTTCTTTAAATGTTCTAAAGTTTCGAACCGAAAATTGAATTAGCATAATATGTCTTATTTTTGCATTTTATATGCAAATATAGTCTTTATTTTACAATCTCCATTATTTTAAAGGCTTTTTTGATTATTTATCTGATTCGGTCAAGTTAAAAGGTAGTCATTTTGAAACTAGATGGTTGATGATTTGCACGGACTTACGCTTGCCTGTAACTAGCATATACACGCAAGTTAGAAAAATACTATTCAATATTAGTATTATTAACTACTAGCTTTAAAACAACCTCATCTCCAATTCACTGTACAAAAACGGCCTTCTAACCTCTTCTGTATTAGAATCTTTAGAAGAAATAAGTTTAGAAATGGTGTAGGCTTCCATTAGCGAATCATCATAA
>JBIKPL010000486.1:0-2569 GCA_044357485.1 Cytophagales bacterium | reverse complement strand
ATGGATAAACCATTATTAGGCTACTTTAGCCACAGCACAAAGACATTTAACACCCAAAAAGAAGTTAAAGAATATGACTATATCAGTAAGCTTCATAATTGTTATATTATCGCGCCTAACATTCACTTGTATTATAAAAAAACATCAATTTACAATCAGTACAGTGAATTAATAAACGTAGTTGACTTTATAATTGTCAGCGCCTATAATGGAACAATTGGTAGAAATTCTTATTATGAAGCTCGACAAGCTTTGGAAATAAAAATTCCAGTTTTTGAAATCTATCCAGTTGGTATTGGATTTAAATTGAGAAAAGTAGTTTCATTAGATTTATTGCCAGTCAACAATATTTCAAGTTACGCTAAGTTGACATCTATTTCATTAAAAAACTTTTCAAATAAATAAATTATTCTAAATAATAATTCTATGTCTAAAGAAGAAGAAATAACAAGTAACAAAGTTGCCCTCTATTGCCGTGTTTCAACTGGGAAACAGACCACTGATAATCAAAAACTACGGCTGGTTCAATATGCCAATGATAACAATCTTGAATATGATTTGTTTGAAGAAGTGGAATCAACTAGAAACACAAGACCTATAAAGCAAAACCTACTCCAAAGACTTCGAGCAAAGGAATATTCACAAATAATAGTATTTAAATTAGATAGGTACGCAAGGTCAAGTAGAGAGCTAATTTTAGAAATACAAGAGCTAACTGATAAAGGAATTGGTTTTGTGTCCGTTTCGGATAACTTGGATTTTACAAATGCAGTTGGGCGATTACACTTTCAGATACTTTCCGCCTTTTCTGAATTTGAACGAAGTTTGATTTCCGAAAGAACAAAAGAGGGTATCAACCGAGCTAAATCTCAAGGAAAAACATTAGGTAGACCTAAAGGCAGCAAGGATTCAAAAGTAAGACCCAAAAGCGGATATTTGATGCGCGAAGTCAACAAGCGTAAAAGCCAAGATGAAGAAAAAGGAAATTTTAAATCTGTTGAGAGTTATATCAAATAATCCTCCCCCAAACAAGTAAGGGCTGAAAAAGCCCACTAAAAAGACCTCAACCTCCCCCAGAAATATGGGGGCAAACAATCGAACGATTATTTACTTTTATAATTCAACGCCATTAAATCAAAACCCAGCACTTTTTATTTGCTCATCAATAATATTACTAAGTATATAGATGGAGGTTTTACAAGGCTTGTAAGATGACGAACAAGAATATTTTTCTAATCCTAAAAAAGTTTTATAAGTTTTCCAAAAATAACGGTCATCATACATCGGGTCTCTTTTTGCTGGAATAGAATGTCCAAACAATTCTTCAAGTTTCTTTTGAAATTGGTCAAACTCAATTTGGTCAAAAATAGCCAAATCTATACTTATGGTATAAAGTTTGTCGTTATAAAATCCAAGATGAACATCATTAGTAGCTGAAAAACCTAAGATTTTAATTGCATACCATTTGTTATATGTATAATATTTAACGCCATTATTATCATTCGTTTCAAAAGTACAATCTTTAGCATAATTATTAATTGGACTTCCAAGTTTGAATATATTTATTCCGTATTTATTATCAAGATTTGATAAATTTTGGGCTGAAACTGAAATTGATAAAATCAGAATTAAAAATAAAAAATTCTTACTCATAATAGGTAATTTAGTTAATATTAATAAGCTTTATATTTTAAGCCACTTTCTCATCATACAAATACTTCTGGAACTCAATAAAAAGCTTACTTATATCGCCTACATTTCCAAGAACTTCTTTGGCATCTTCCAATGATTGATATTTGTTCGTCAGTAAGATTGGCAGTTTATCTTGGTCAAGTTCTTCAACTCCAGTTTCAACGTATTTGCTTAATACAAATTCTATGAACTCTTTTTGGTTTTTATCCAGCAATGCAAAAATAGTCGCTTGTGATGCCGCAACTCTTTGCTCTCTCGTTAGTGAATTGTAGTTGCCATTGAAAACATATTCTAAGACATCAAATAAATCGCTGTTTTCCATATTTACTAATGACTGTACTATCAACAAATCACTTTTTGGAAATCCAGCTGCATCCAGTTTTTCTAACAAAACTTTTCTTGTCATTGGATTGCTCCAAAGTGTTCTTAATTCTGCTTCGCTTTTGAAAAGACTTGGCAACTCGCCAAAAAGATTGTTCAAGAACTGTTCTGCTGAAATTGGTTTTCCGTCTGCACCCCAAAACGAAGTTGAAATCATTGATTGTATTTCACGTTCTTTACCATCACGCAATTTTATTTTAACCTTCTTTTGCTGGTTGCAATTACAGAATAATTCTCCACAAATATCGCAAGGTTCTTTTTCTGGTTTCTCGCATACACAAGGTCTTTCGTTACAAACTTTACAAGGTGGTTTAGGCTGTTTTGGTTCTGTGTCTGATTCTGGCTCTAATGGTTCTCCATCCCATTCTGGGTCTGCAAAATGATGGTAGGCATCTACATAATCATAAATTGTAAAAAACTCTTTACCATCAAACAAACGAGTGCCACGACCTACAATTTGCTTAAACTCAATCATTGAATTTACTGGACGCATTAA
>JBIKPL010000485.1:0-2580 GCA_044357485.1 Cytophagales bacterium | reverse complement strand
CTGGAGCCAATATGAATGAAAACAAACTTGGGTAGATAATACTTCCGCTATATAATCCAGAAACATTAGGCAAGCATCCTGAAAGGATTGCTAATGCCCCTGTTAAAAAAGTGTCTCTTGCTCGTGGTTCTGTGAATACCCGACAACTTTCAAATAATATTGGGGGCAAATTATCGTAAACCGATTGTGGAATTAATGGAGTGGCTTTTAAGTATTCCTCGTTATCGTGTATTATAGCTTTTTTGATTGGATTATTGCTATCAACTGCAATATTTTGCAAGTTTGCAAACTTTGCAAACTTTGCAAAGTCTGCAATTAGATTTTTGTAGGCGCTGTGTACAGCGGCTTTTATTTCTTTCTCGTCTAAATCAAAATTAGTAATGCAATAATCTAAAGTATCGGCTTCGTAGATGCCGAATCGGTTTGCATTACTGGCTAACAAGTGAATAAAATTGTTTCGATTGCCATTAAAATATTGTTCTTTTTGTTCCGTGAATTTTAGGCATTTATTAAGTAAATCATCTTTTGAAAGGTTTTGTGTTACTTGATTTTCAATTTTGGTATTTGTTGCTTTTACTTCTTCTTCTACCTCGAATATTGTTGCATTTTCATTTAAAAAAGTATTTGGATCATAAGAAACAAAGCACAATCGGGTAATGTCTTTGCATTTTGGGTCAAAATCGAAACCTGTAAGCGTTTTATAAAAATTAGCCACTTGATTGTATGCAATAGCGTGTTTCTGTGCATTAGAATTGATTTTAACGAATACTTTAATCCCTTCTCCTCTTGGGCTAATAAACGATGCAAGTGTAAACTTGCAATCGTTTATAATGGCCACAAGCTCATCCATTTCATCTATTGGAATGTGGTCAAAATCCAAACTTATGATTTGAGAATATGTTCTCAAGAATTCTGATTTCCTTTGTTTGTCGAAAGTTCCAGAAGTTGTAAAAGCATCTAATTCACTTTTAAGTTCATCAGCTAATTTTTCTTTACTCGATTGCATTGCATATCGGATAGAATTAATTTTGCTTTCGTATTTACCAGTTTTGATTTCTTGTAGTACCTCTAAAAGATTGCTGTCTCCCAAGTTTGTCTTAAATTCTTGATATACACTGACCATTAGTTTGTTGTTTGTAGTCTCTTTCATTATTTCTTTGGGGTATAATTGTCGTTAATGAGGTTTTGAATATCAGATAGTTTATAGTAGAACTTGCCGTTTACTTTAGCAAAACCAATAATGTTTTTGTCTCGCCATTCTTGCAATGTTCTTTTGCTTACATCCAGTGCTTGCATTATTTCACGACTGTTGAAGATGATGTTTTCGGGATCTAAAATTCCACCCATTTTCAGATTGACTACAATCAAAGTGACTTGGTCGTCAATTCGTTTTAGCACTTTTTCGGCTTGGTCATAGAAGTTGTCCATTGCTTATTTTTTTAGTAAGGTTAGACATTCCATCAATTCGCTTCTTTTGTAATAGCGACGCGCACCAATGCCGTAGGCTTTGACTTTGCCATTGTTAGTCCACGCCCAAAGTGTGCTGCTGTCGATTTTGAGAAATTGACAAGTTTCATCCCTGGAGAGCAATTCCTCGGAATTGTCCTTTGTTTGGAGTTGTTTTTGAAATTCTTGAATTCCGTTTCTTACGGATGTTCCTATCAGTTGTTGAAGTTGCTCAACTGTTAGGGTTTCGAGTAAAATTGCATTTGTTTGCATAGCTTGTTATATTTAAGATTAACAAGCCAAAATTCTAGATGAAGTCGTGTTGAGGATGGAATGAAATCGTGTGTTTTATTACACGGTTTTCGTGTTGTTTATTTGACCCTTGAATAAATACTGTCACGTAAGGCAATTTTACCTATATCTCCTTTTGGTTTTATTCTATCAATAGATATATCAAAATCGGAAAGCATTTCAATATATGATTTGTGAAGTAAGTCAAAATGTATTAAACCATCATAAGTCATTTTATAAAAAACATAGCTGTAATTTGATAGACATTCCTTTTTGTTACCAAATTCATCATACAATTTTATAAAAACTGAATATGAATAATAATCCTTAAAAACTCTCGGATATGGGTTTGGAAAATTAATCATTTCATCTTTAACCTTTCTATTGTTCTGTATTAAAGGTTCCAAATCATCGCTTAACAAATCACCATCATATAAATTATCGGAAATACTTTTTATAGATTCATCATTTATTTTAAACAGTTTTTTACCAGTACTTACCAAAGATTTTATTAAAAACTCTTTTTTCAATTCATCAGGAAAACTTGATAATTCTTTATCTAATTTAGGTTTTAGATTAGATTTTATTTCAAATAGATATTCATCAATTTCGGATGCAGACATTCCTTCATCAGTCAATTCTTTTTTAATTAACGCTAAAGAAAATTTCAATTTCCGATTTAATTCATATTTGCCTATATGAATTTTCTTACTATCAAAATCAACAACAAAGTCATCGTTTTTGAGTAACCAATTTTCAAAATCGGTTTTTAGAATTTCGGGAGTTAATCCCAATTTAAAAAGATTCTCAGCGGTGAAGTCAATACTTTTCATACTATTGAAA
>JBIKPL010000136.1:0-7348 GCA_044357485.1 Cytophagales bacterium | reverse complement strand
TACAACCATCAATACGAAATTGGTCACCAAAGACAAAGCTGTAGCCGATGGAGGTACCGCAGGAACAGTGACCTACGAAGTAGTCGCAGGTATTGTAGGCTGTCAAAGTGCGAAACAAACCGTAGTCGTTACGGTAGATAGTTGCGATTTAAGAGCAGATTTTGATGCAGATACGTTGAATGTATGTGAAGATGCGGCAGGCGCAACGGTGGTGTTTACCGATAAATCATTTACCGCCGCTTCGTCTACCAACTTACAATTGAATTGGGATTTTGGTGCAGACGGTATTCCGCTTACGGCTACCGATGTAACCATGGGACAACAACATGCAGTTAAGTTTTTTGGCAGTGGCACCAAAACAGTGACCTTGACCTTTAATGCTACGGTAGGAGGTAATCCTAAAACCAAGACCAAAACCCTTTATGTTACCGTCAATAAATTGCCAACGATTACCAACCTTAGCAAAACGAGTTCGATATGCGACTCTAGCAAAACTGGTATTACGGTAACAAGCCAAACAGGTACTACGTTTTCATGGACAGTAGCACCGCTTACGGGCATCGTACAAAACGCTACGGCAAGCCCGGTAAGCCCAGTAAATACCACAGGAGTAATCGACCAAAAAATAAATATCCCTACCGCACAAATCACGGCAAGCACAGTGCGCTATGTGGTGACCCCAAGCTTGAACGGTTGTGCCGGAACAGCCGCTGATTTTGATGTTACCGTAGAACCAATCCCTGTGTTTGCTACTTTAACGGCGAAAGAAATCTGTAGCGGAACGGCATTGAACGAAGACTTTAGCAGTAGTGTAAACGTAGCCAGCAGCACTATTGGCTGGACAAGAGCATCGGTGACAGACATTACGCCAGCAACCGGAACAGGCACAAATGGCGCCATCACAGAAACCTTAAGCAATAGCTCCTCTGATCCTAAAACGGTAACGTACTTGCTTACCCCAACAGGCCCATTAAATAAAAACTGTAAAGGAAAAGCTACACCATTTAAAGTAACGGTAGCACCGATACCAACCATCAGCAGTACTTTACTGAATCAAAAAGTATGTAGCGGTTTACCATATAACTATATCGCACAATCATTGGTTAAAAAGAGCACCTTCACTTGGACAAGAGCGGTGGGTACCAATGTTACCAATGCGGCAGCGACAGGGTCTGATTCAACCATTAGCGAAACCTTGCTTAACAATACTACCCAAGCAGGAACAGTGACCTATGTGTTGATACCAAAAGGTCCAGCACCAACAGCTTGTGCGGGTGTAAATGCCAACCTCACCGTAACGGTGAATCCATTGCCTAAGATTACCAGTGCCGACAAAGACACGGTTTGTAGCGATGCGTTGTTTACGTATCAAATCACGACAGGCTTGGCGACCACGCCATCGTTTACATGGAAAAGAGCACAAATAGGGGTGAATACGGCAAAACAAGGCACAAGCAATCCTATCCAAGAAACGTTAATCAGCACAAGCAATCAAATTGCCAGCTACATGATTAATGCCACTACAGCAGAAGGTTGTACCAACCTAGCCGATACAACCTTAAGTGTTTTGATTTCTTCCTTGCCAACAGGTAAGTTGTCGATGCCAGCACAGATGTGTGATGGCGATACGAAAGAATTGACGGCTACCATTACAGGAGTTGCCCCATTTGATTATACCATTTCAGGAGGAGGCATGGTCGCAGAATCAGTGGTAGCAAGTAGCTTGACTACTACCAAAAGAAATGTTACGCCAGGAGCAGGCACGGCGACGTATGCGATTACGAACTTGAAAGATGCCACGGGTTGTACAAGTGTAAGCATGAGCGGAATTTCTACGCAAGTAAACCCATTGCCAAAAGCAACGATAGGCCTAGACCAAACAATCTGTCAAGGTACGAGTGCAAGCTTAGCCTTTGATTTGAGTAATGGTACTTCTACCTATGACGTTACTTATCAATATTATCCGGTGAGCTCACCGGGTACAATTACGACGGTAAACTTAACAAAACTAAGTGGGCCAACCAGCAGCATTTTGGTGAGTCCATCTAATTCTACGGTGTATAAAATTAAAACGGTAAAAGACACAGACAAAGGATGTCCGGCAGTAATTGATCCTTTAAATGAAGCCATTGTTACGGTAACGCCAAGACCAAATGCGTTGGTTGCTGCGCCAGTAACCAGCATTATCTGTTCAGGAGGTACCCCAAATTTATCTTTAAGTTCTAATGTGGTAGGTACGGAAACCGGGACTAGCTTTAAGTGGGTGGCAACAAGTCCATCGAATAAAATTAAAGGCTATACCAATAGTTCAGGCGGAAACAATACGATTGTAGATGTGATTGAAAATGATTTAGGCAGAGAGTCGTCGGTAACGTATACGATTACGCCTAATTATTTAAGTTGTGATGGGGCATCTATCCAAGTAAAAATCAATGTAAGAGCGAAAACCGAACCGACCTTGGTGGAGCAAATCAATATTTGCCCGACTACCCCGATTACGGTAAAAACGTCGAGCTTTGTAGGCGGTTCATACAGTTGGAATGTAGACCCACCCGTGCCGTTTACCAGTACCGATGAAAACTTAACGATGACCCTTAACCAAGACGAAATGGTGCAAGTGGTGTATGAAGACATCTGTCTTATCAAGCACTATTCTCCATGGGTAGCGTTAAAAGTAAAACAATCGGTAACGATTGCGTTTACGAATGGGGATATTTGTATGGCATCGGTAACGCCGTTTACGCCAAACAATATCAGTGATGTAAGCAACAAGACTGAAATAGATGGTTGGAAGTGGAATTTTGGGAATTACATTACTACAGGAGACAGCGCCTTGAGTACCAAATTGCATCCAGAAACAACGTTCCAGTACAACAGTGCAGGCACGTATAATGTTACCTTGCAGGCATATTCAGAAGGATGTGAAGTAGGGAAAGTGGTGCAGCCAATCAAGATCAAAGATTGTACGGTTAAGGTTACCAATACGCTTACGCCAAACGAAGACGGTAGCAATGATGAGTGGATCATCAAAGAGATAGAAAACTATCCAACAGCAGGCGTAGAAATCTTCAACCGTTGGGGCGTATTGATATGGTCATGCGAAGGCAATTGTGCCAGCAAACGCTTCTCCGGCAGAAATGAACAAGGCCAAGAACTAGAACAAGGCACTTATTACTACGTGTTAACACTCAACAAAGGAAAATCTATCATGAGAGGTTACATCTCCGTGATCAGAGATCCTGGAAATTAAAAATAAATTTCATTTCCTCATAGGTTTTTACAATCTATGAGGCTAAATTTGCAACACTTTAAGTTTTTATAATAAATTCTATAAATAATATGAAAAAACTTATACTATCCCTGCTGTTTATAACGCTATCTGTAGTTTTAGCACAAGCGCAAACTGCATTATATAGTTTATACATGTTTAATCCCTATATTTTAAATCCTGGTGTAGCTGGGATTTCTAACCACGTAGAAATTGCTGCGGGGTATAGAAACCAATGGGTAAACTTTGAAGGAGCTCCTACAACGTATTACCTAACAGTGCATGCCCCTTTGGATAAAAGGAGTGCAAGGTATGGGAAAAAGGATTTTAACCACTCTGCAGTAGGTGGGATGTTGTTTGCAGATCAATATGGCCAATTAATGGAGCTTGGTGGTTCTGGGTCATATACTTTGCATATAGCTTTGAATAAACAATACAAACTGTCGATGGGTGGTGCAATTGGTTTTAGACAATATTCTTTTGATAAAGCTAAAATGACGACTTCAGATCCAAGTGACAATATCCTCAACAACCTTAAAAATAAATATACTTTTGATGGTACCTTTGGTGGTTGGTTGTATGGTAAAAATTTGTATTTAGGTGTTTCAGGAACCAACCTTTTGTCGTTTTCTAACTTTGCTTACAACAACTGTTTTGCCATGGGAGGTTATAGATACCAAGCCAACAGTAGGTTAGAAGTGTTACCATCTGTATTGGCTAGATTAAGTCCAACGGTTGATCCACAATTCGATTTTAACTGTAAATTAAGATACGATAAAATGATTTGGGGTGGTGCATCTTTTAGAACCAATAGAACTTTTGTTTTAATGGGTGGTTTTAAATGGAACAATACCTTGAGTGTTGGTTATGCTTATGATACGCCATGGAACTATGTTAAAAACTTCCAATCGGCTTCTCATGAAATTTTTGTTCAATTTGAACTAAGAAACCATAAAGTAATTTGTCCTGAATTTTGGTAGGATACTGATAAGTAATAATATTTCAAAAAAGGGTGTCTACACAGACACCCTTTTTTTATGAAAAAATGAAACCAAATACTTTTAAAAGAATCTGAATCTTATACTATATTTGTACAGTCCTATAAATATTATTCGGTGAAAAAAATCATTATAGCAGTAGATGGATTTTCGGGTTGTGGCAAAAGCACCACAGCAAAGTCAGTAGCATCAGCCTTGGGATATTCTTATATCGATTCCGGGGCAATGTATCGTGCAGTAACGTATTATTTTGACCAACATTATGTGAATTTAACCAATCCAAAAGCCATTCAAAAAGCATTGGAAGATATTCATATCACGTTTGAGTTTAATCAAAAATTGGGCTTTAGTGAGACTTTTTTAAATGGTTTAAATATTGAAACGGACATTAGATCCATGTATATTTCTGAACGGGTAAGTGCTGTGAGTGCCATTCCTGAAGTTAGGCATGCGATGGTATTGCAGCAACAAAAACTTGGCAAGAAGGGTGGTATTGTGATGGATGGAAGAGATATTGGTACCACTGTTTTCCCGGCCGCTGAATTAAAGATATTTGTGATTGCTGATTTAATGGTAAGAGCCAAACGTCGTCAAGATGAGCTTTTTGAAAAAGGCGATTTGGTGACCCTTCAGGATGTAATTGCTAACTTAACAGAAAGAGATCGTATCGATAGCTCGAGGGCGGAAAGTCCTTTGAGGAGGGCGGAAGATGCGTATGATTTAGATACCACCTATATTACCATCGATGAACAAGTTGATTTTGTGATGGCTTTGGCTACCACCAAAATGGTGGAAAAATCATCCAAATTTTACCAATTAACCGTTAATATTTCATAGGATGATTGTTACCATTGATAAAAATTCTGGCTATTGTTTTGGGGTTGAATTTGCCATACAAATGGCTGAAGACGAAATGGAAGGTGGAAACACTTTGTTTTGTTTAGGCGATATCGTTCATAATAGTATGGAGGTAGAAAGACTACATGCCAAAGGCCTTAGGATTATCGATAACGAAGAATTTAAAAACCTTAGAGATTGTAAGGTATTGATTCGTGCCCATGGTGAGCCACCTGCTACGTATCAAATTGCCTTGGAAAACAATATTGAACTTATTGATGCTTCTTGTCCTGTGGTATTAAAACTGCAAAATAGGGTAAAACATGCCTATGATAAATTAGCGGACGTAAAAGGGCAAATTGTGATTTATGGTCAGCATGGACATGCAGAAGTGATTGGCTTAACTGGTCAAACCAATGACGAAGCCATCATCATTACTTCTGAAGAAGAATTGGTAAAAATTGATTTTACGAGACCCATTACTTTGTTTAGTCAAACTACCAAAAGCACGGCGGGTTTTTATAAAATTAAAGCGTTAATAGAAGAAAGGATTCAACAACAGGCAGCGGTTTCCAATGAACCAGAGGCAAATTTTGATGCCAATGACAGTATTTGTAGACAGGTCTCAAACCGTGAACCACAATTGACCAAGTTTTCAAACGAACAAGACGTAATCGTTTTTGTGAGTGGCAAAAAAAGTTCGAATGGAAAAGCTTTATATAGCGTTTGTAAGGCCCATAATGAGCGTAGTTATTTTGTGGAAAACGAAGCTGAAATTGATTCAACATGGTTTAAATCCAACGATAATGTGGGCATCTGTGGTGCCACTTCTACCCCCATGTGGTTGATGGAGCGTGTCTCCAGTTATATCCAACACTTAGTGGTATAAGTTATTTTTTGTGTACTTTTTTGGCGATTTTTTGTGCTGTTGGGGTCGCTGCTAGACCTCCTAAAGCCGTTTCTTTGTATTTACTTTCCATGCTTTGGCCTACTTCTCCCATGGCAATGATACATTCATCTACAGGAATGACAGGGTCTCCGTCTGCAATGGCAATTTGTGCGGAACTGAAGGCTATGGCAACTGCACTTGCATTTCTGACAATACAAGGCACTTCAACCAAGCCGGCAACAGGGTCGCAAACAAGTCCTAAGGTACATTGAATGGTGATGGCAACGGCATTGAACACTTGGGTAATATTGCCGCCTAAACAATAGACGATGGCGCCAGCTCCCATGGCTGCAGCACTTCCAGTTTCTGCCTGACAACCACCTATGGCTCCTGCAATCGAAGCATTTTGTTGAATAATTAATCCAATGCCTGCGGCCACTAAAAGGCCTTCTAGTATTTTATGCTCACCCAATTGGTGAATGTTTTGTAGGTTAAATAATATACCCGGAATAATTCCTGAGGCGCCGGCAGTTGGCGCAGCAACGATTCGACCCATGCATGAGTTTACTTCTTTGGCTGCAATGGTGGTGGCAATGAGTGTTTGAAACTCTTTTGACAAAACCGTTATGTTTGTTTGTTGTACTTTTTTGCCGGTGTTTTTTACCATGCCGCTCCTAGAGCTCATGTCTTGGGTGAGACCTGTCTGTATCGCCTCTTTCATGACGGTATATGCCCTCGCCATGCCTTCCCATATTTCGGCCTCCGTTCGGCCTTTAAGGGTGATTTCATATTCCAACACCGGAACATAAAGGGCAATGTTATTGCTTTCACAATGGATTTTCCAAGCCTCAAAACTATCGAATAAAAGTGCCATTTTGTGAGCGGTTAAAGTTGATAAACTCGTTTTTTGTTAAACGACACAAAGTTTTTTTTAGCTCATAAATTGAAATATTTTTTAACAGTTGATAGTTAATCTGATTTTCTTATGCAGTCATGAATCAATTCCTTATTTCTAATTCCCACGCCATGACAGGTGTTTTCACCTGACATTTTCCTAATTCAACTGCAGGTATAAATTTAAATTATATGATGGAATAAAACGAAGGGTTTAGAAATAAACACATTGTGTTTGTCCGTGAAAAACAGGGTCACACTATAAAGGTAGGAGCGTAGGATTGAAATAATAATTTGTTAATAAATAGGGTCTGCTGAAAAACGCAATTCACATTATTTGTAAATCATATTGAGCAAATATACTTAAAATTATGATGCTAAAATGGGCACTCGATTTAATTGAAATGATTGGCTAATTCGCTTTGCGTTAGCGGGAGAGGCTTTGTTTGAGCTCATTTTTCT
>JBIKPL010000014.1:0-20758 GCA_044357485.1 Cytophagales bacterium | reverse complement strand
CTGGCAGAAAACTGTAATGCAATTTTTGGGTATTCCAATAATCATAATAACTAAAGGACGGGTTTAAATTGAAGTATTTAAACAATTTAATACTCGTTCCAATTGGGATGCTATGCACGGCAGCTATTTGGGCATGGTTAAGCATGTAATTCATACCCTTGTTATTGAGCTCCAAGGTGTCACCTACTCGTTTGGTGCTTTGCTCTAACGCCAAGTTGTTAAAGGTGGTCGCACTGTTCACCACATTGGTGATTTGTACCCCTGAGGTGAGGCTATATGAAATGTACAGTTCTTTAAGCCAAGACATTTTGCTTGGGTTAGACCCTATTTTTTTAAATGGCCTTACTTGATTCATGTTAAACGTAAAACTTGGTAATGTAAAATTCATCACATTGGTCCTCACGTTTTGGTCTTGTCTCAAGGCTAGTCCCATGCTGAATGGGCTCGTGCCAAAAGTTTTATTGTAATTGATACTCGAATTAAATGTGTTTTGTAAAAATTGACTAGAGCTTATGGTATTGTTAGATAAGAATCCTGAAGAACCACCACTTACGGATGCAGAGAAACGACTATTCTTTTTCGAAATAGGGTTGTGGTTCCATTTAATCCAAAAGCTTTTAGGGAGCATTACTTCCCTTACGCCAAAACCTTGCTTTAAATGACTAAATTCAAAAGATAAATTGCCTTTGAAGCTGTATTGTTTGTAATATTCAATTAAAGGGTATAGTCTATAGCCTTTGTTAGAGTAGAAGTCCCCTTGTAGTCTGGCACCGATATAGTCATTTACAGCCCAATAAAACCCTCCTTGTTGTAAAAAGAAACCACTGGCATTGGATTCTCCATAAGAAGGAATAATTATTCCTGATGCGCGACTTTTGGGTAAAGGGAAAAAGCCTAATGGAAATACTAGCGGTGTTCTCATGCCTTCAATCATCAAATTAAAGGGGCCCGAAACGAATTTTTTCCCTGGAATCAACTTAATCTTGTTGGCATCAATCCAATAATGAGGGTGTTCTAAATTACACGTGGTGTATTTGGCATGGTTCACAAACATTTCATTGACTTCATTTTTCTTGATTTTATTGCCATGAATAAATCCGTCGCCTTGTTGTGTAATGACCCCATTGATAATGCCTTTTTTTGTTTTGAAATTGTATTTGATTTTTTTTGCCAAATACTTTTCAGATCCTTCCTCAAAAACTGGGGTGCCAAAAGTATTGCCTAAACTGTCGGTTACACCTTCTGCAATGACATTGTTTTCTATCCAATTTATTTCTATTCTTTCAGCAGAAAGTTTTATGCCGCCATACACGATTTTTGCATTTCCATAGAGCCTAACAATGGAATTTGCGGCATCAAATCGGATAGAATCGTCGGCGTTGTACTTCACAGTAGTACTGATATCACTTTTTTTCACCTTCTTTTCTACCACTTTTTTGCGTGTAGTATCCGTTACTTCAGTACTTGACTTCAGTGATGGTTTTGTTTCTTGTGCTGTAACTGTATGATTATTAGTGAATAATAAAATTATTGCAGCGATTGTCGGTATATAAATATGCTTTTTCAGAATTGTATAAAAATTATCAATTTTGTGCAAAGTTATTTTATTAACTTGCAACATCAAAAATTGATGATATGAAAAATACAGCTTTTATTTTTATTGTCTTTATTTTAGTGCTGAGTTCGTACAATACTGTCGATTTTAAACAGTATAAATTGCGTACAGTAGTACTCGATGCGGGGCATGGAGGTAAGGATCCTGGGTGTTCTGGTAAAGGTTCGAGGGAGGCGCAAGTTACCCTTGAAGTAATTTTGGCTTTGGGTAAAGAAATAAAAAGAGAAATGCCCGATATAAAAGTGATTTATACCAGAGATATTAATAAATTTGTAGAATTACATGACCGGGCGGGTATTGCCAATAAAAATAATGCAGACCTCTTTATTTCGGTTCATTGTAATGCCGGACATGTGGATACCCATGGTTCCGAAACCTATACCATGGGTTTGCATACTTCTGAAGGCAATTTGGCGGTAGCCAAACGTGAAAACGAAGTAGTATTGAAGGAAAAAGATTATCAAAAAAAATACAATGGCTTTAATCCCAATTCGCCAATGGGACATATTCTTTTTGCCAATTTCCAACATGCGTATCTTGAAAATAGCTTGAAATTTGCCAAAAAAGTGGAAGACAATTTTAAAAATAACCTCAGTAGAAAAAGCCGAGGTGTAAAACAAGCTGGTTTCTTGGTGTTATGGAAAACATCAATGCCCAGCAGCTTAATTGAAATTGGCTATTTGACCAATACTGATGATGAAAAATATTTGACCTCTAGAGAAGGACAAATTGGCATTGCTTCTAATATTTGTGAAGCACTCAAGCAGTATAAGCATGAAATTGAATCAATGAATTAATATTTATCCCTTTATTACCTTGAAACTATCAAAAGAATTTAGAGTTGGTGCCTTCACAATTGTTGCACTTATAACCTTCTTTTTCGGATATAATTATTTGAAAGGAACAGATTTTTTTAATTCGACCAAAAGATACTACCTCGTTTATGAAAATATTGATGGCTTAGCACAAGCCAGTGATGTTATTTTAAACGGGCTACCTGTTGGTAAAGTTGGCGAAAGAACCATGATGGAAGATGGCTCTAATCGCATTAGGGTAACCATTGTGGTGCAAAACAATGTACGTATCATCAAAGGCAGTTATGCTGTTTTGTTCGATAACGGTTTGCTTGGAGGAAAAGCTTTACGATTGCAATTGGCTGAAGGTACCGAAGCTTACGAAGGTAGCGAAACCATTCCGACCAAAGTTGATATGGGCATTACCAAAGAATTTACCGAAGGCGCAAAACCTATTATGGCCAAAGTGGACTCGGCTTTGTTTAAATTCAATAGAATTATCGATGAAAAAACAGATACGGCTATTCAAAATATTTTAGCGAATTTAGAATCTACGTCTTCTTCTTTAAAGGTATTGGTGAAAAATGCAGACCCAAAATTACAAGCTACCCTAGGGAGTATTGCTGATTTAACGGCTTCTTTAGCACAAACAGAAAAAAAACTTAAACCTATTTTAGAAAAAATGAATGGCGTAGCCGATTCGTTGCAAAAAGCAAAAATTGCCCAAACTGTTGGCAATGCAAACAAGGCCATTGCCGAACTACACCAAGTAATTGCTAAAATCAATAAAGGAGAAGGTTCTTTGGGTAAATTAGTAAACTCTGATTCTTTGCATACGAATTTGAATAAAACGGTAAACGATTTAGATAAATTGTTTATTGACATGCAAGCGAATCCAAAACGTTATGTACATTTTTCTGTGTTCGGTAAAAAAGAAAAATAAACAATGTTGTGATTCATCCAATTAAAAAGGGCTTACGAATTTTCGTAAGCCCTTTTTTATTGGTTATGGTAGCGGTTTAAAATTTGTAGAACAAAGCCATTTCTCCACTTAAATTAAATTCATTGAAGTTTTTATACGCCCCATAGCCTGTCATTAAATTTAAGGAAATCCTATCTGCTAAACTGATGTCTATGCCTGCACCTACAGCATTCGATAATTCAGAGGTAGTGGTGGTTGAAGGGGCTTGAGAATTCCAATAATTAGTGAATCCTGCATCTTTTATATAATGATAATTCCAACTGTTGGCTTGATAGAGGAATAATCTTGTAGACCTAAATGTTGAGAGGGTATACTGCAAGGTAATGCCCATATTGTAGTTGCTTTCATTTTTTGCTTTATAGGGGGCAAAATTGATTTGTATTCCCCATTTGTTGGGCTGGTATCGGTATGACAAACCATAGCCTGTAGAAGATCCCAAGGCAAAGCCAATGGCATGTTTAATAGGGTTGTTGTCGTGTGCGATTAACAAGGTGTCTTGTGCAAATACGGTGCTAGACAATACCGTGCTGAATAGGAGAGAGAATAGGAGCGTTTTCATAGTTATTTATTTAAGGTTTAATGTATGATGTAATTTATTTATTTTTTTTTCGCATTGTAGCCAAACGATACTCCAAACCTAACCCCTGTTTTGGTAGGGATAATAAATCCATTGATGGGGATATTCATTTTTCCTGATTTAATGGTTTTACCAACAGCAATGACAAAGTTAGAGGTAAGGGCAACATCTCCTCTGCTATCGCTTCTGTTGATGATTTCAAATGGATTGGCTGTTTGTTTGGTCCAATCCGTTTCGAGGTGCCATTCTCCGTTTTCATAATAGCCATTCGATTTTTTATCAAAACTAAAGGTAGGGCCAAATGCAAATTCCCAACCACTTACATTGCTTCTTAAACCATTCATGATGGTGATACTAGGGAAGAATTTGCCTTGGTCTAATCCGGTAACCATAGGAATGAATTCACATAAGGCTTGAAAATTTCCTTCATTTAAATATTGTTTTTCAAATTGATATCCAAATTGAAACATTACCGGAAAAGCATCATAGCCACCTTTTGAGGTACTTTCACCAATTTGATGTCCTTGTTGTCCGGTGAAAGCTATAAATCCCATTCTTGGGCCATTCAAATTTAGAATATTTTCATTAGGATTGTTTACTGCACTTTCATAATTATTTTTTTTGGTTAATCTTTCCAACGTCGTAGGGTCAACAAACCGGTTAAACATTTTATTTAAAGTGATATTGACCATGACTTGTAATTCGTCGGGGAGTTCTAAAAATTCAATAATCTCGGTACGTTCCACCGATTCTGTTTTTACGTTGATTAATTTGAGGGTAACGACATACGTTTTTACAATAAGCTCTACGCTACCGGTTAATATTTTGTCGGCATTGATAAGTTTTCCTGTTTCAACCAAACATATTTTGCCATAACAATTAGAGGTGTTGAGTTTGTTTTTTTCAATAACATAATTTACATCATAACGATCCATCACTTCAAATGTATCTAATTTGTCTAATTCGGTTCTTACAATACCTCCCATTTGAACGGGGTCGATATTAATGCCTTTGGTGTCGATATTTAAAACGGTCACTTTGCTACGTTGTGCAAATGCTGCTACGATTGAAACACTTACAAGGGCGATGGTGATGGCTATTTTTTTCATGATATTTAGGTTTTTGTTTCCACAAAGCTAAGGCAACAGGAGGGAGGATGAAAACGGATTTCTAAGCCTCAAAAGCAGCTTTCATGCACATTGTACAATGGTGGTATTGCTTTGTGTGTAGTGGGATGTTGATTTGCATTATTTGCAAATCCACTTGTTGCTTTGGGATATTTTGCAGAAATTACATTGTTTAAAAAGCGGAAAGTACTTATGAATGTTACAAAAGACGGCATCAAATTGCAAAACTATTTATTTGAGTTAATTAAAAAGCAATTGCCTCCCAATATTGCCATGGTCGATTCAGTCGCAGATTTATTAACCATCAGCAATGACAGTGCTTACCGACGGTTAAGGGGAGAAACCTTGTTGAATATTGGGGAATTAATGGCTTTGTGTAACCACTTTAAAATTTCTGTAGACGATTTAAACTCCCAACTATCTGATTCCGTAAATTTTAAATACCGTCCTCTTCCTCCTGATGATAAAAGTTTGCCTTTGTATTTGAATGGTATTTTAGAGGAAATGAAAAAAATAAATGCGGTAGAAAACAAACAAATTGTTTTTACTTCTGAAGATCTTCCCATTTTTCATTATTTTAAATACGATTTATTAACGGCCTTTAAGCTTTACTATTGGAATAAATCTATTTTAAACTCTCCTCAGTACAATGGCAAAAAGTTTAATCCTACTTTAGTCGACAGTGCTTTGACTCAAACAGCGAAAGAGATTTATGATTTGTATGTCAAAATTCCTTCTATTGAAGTGTGGACAGAAGATACGATGGCTATTATTTTAAAACAAATTGAGTTTTATTGGGAGTCTGGCTTATTCGAACAAAAGGAACATGCCATTGCGGTATGCGAACAGTTAAAAGACATGATTGATACGGTGCAGCAGGATGCCGAAATGGGCAGTAAAGAAAGAGGGAAACATCCAACTGAAAAACCTAATTATACCTTGTATCAAAGTGAGGTTACCATTGGCAATAATTGCATTCAAGTAAGTATCAATGAGGTGAAATTGATTTATTTTTCTTTTAATACTTTCAATTCCATGAGTACCAATAACTTTTCGTTTTGCCAAGAAACCGATTTGTGGATTAAAAACTTGATTTCAAAGTCTACTCAAATCAGTGGCGTATCTGAAAAAATGAGGTATCAATTTTTCAACGCATTCCATAAAAAATTGGCAAACTTAATTCAAAAAATTGAGGCTTAATTAAACCTTTGACAAAGAACTCTTCCCAATATAAAATCGTTTGACTAACAAATCCACAAGCCCATGACCAAAGCGGTACTCGATCTAGGCACGAATACATTTCACCTTCTTGTTGCCAAGTTGGTGGATGGGGAATTGTTGGTATTGGCTGATGTGAAAGAGTCAGTAAAGGTTGGAGAACAAGGAATGATGGCTGCTATGATCACCGACCAAGCATTACAACGTGCGATTGCTGCATTGCTGAAGTTTAAAGCCATTATAGCATCATTTCATTTAGCGGCTCCAGTGGCCGTAATTGCCACCAGTGCTTTTAGAAATGCTCGAAATGCTGAGCGAGTTTGTGCGCAAATTAAAAATCAAACAGGTTTTGACGTATCCATTATTTCGGGTGACCAAGAAGCACAATTGATTTATGAAGGGGTAAAATTGAGTGGTGCAATTCAAGACCAAACTTCTTTGATTGTAGATATTGGTGGAGGCAGTGTTGAATTTATCATTTGTAACCATGAAGGAATTTTGTGGAAACAAAGCGTTGATATCGGTGGGTTACGCCTTATTGAAAAATTCCATAAATCTGATCCTATACTCAGCATAGAAATCAACAATATCATCAATCATTTTCATGATGAATTAAGTGATTTGCACTTGGCCGTAGATACCTATAACCCAAAAGTTTTATTGGGCTCTTCTGGCGCTTTTGATACGTATTTAGATATTCATTGTGCTAAAAACAATCTTCCTCTATCTACTGCGCACGCCAACGTTTTGCCTTTGGATAGTTATTTAGCAATTCATGCCGACCTTATGAAAAAAACAAGTGCCGAGCGATTGGCAATTCCTGGCATGATACCTTTGCGGGTTGAAATGATTGTGGTGGCGTCTTGTTTAACGAAATACTTGATTGATACCTATCATTTTAAAAAAATTATCACTTCTAGGTATGCGCTCAAAGAAGGGGCGATGCTTGGGATTTAGTGAAAATGCTATTTTTTTCTGCTAATAATCGTGCTTGGCCTCTCTTTGTTTTTCAATGCATTCAACAAAAGCTTCATGGTTACCTTATTTAGGGTCTGAAAAACTCAATTCACATCATTTGTAAATTATTTTTAGCAAATATACTTAAAATTATGATGCTAAAATGGCCACTCTATTTAATTGAAATGATTGGCTAATTCGCTTTGCGTTAGCGGGAGAGGCTTTGTTTGAGCTCATTTTTCTTGTGGGTTGAGGTAATCTTTTAATACGCTATGATTTTACCACAAGAAAAATAGCGAGTGCCGATCACGCGACCGAAGGGAACGCCCTACGAAATGAATAACTTATCTATGCTATTAAAATCAAACCAGTGCACCACTTTAATAAAATCAAATACCCTTGCATTAAAATGGTTAAAACAATAGCTTAAATATCTATAAATCAACACATAAACTATTTTTCAGCAGACTCTAAATACTTTTATCAGGAGGTTAATTTTAGAAATAGCAGTTGCGTTTTCAGCAAGCCATTGCTTTACCAAACAGCGCAAATCATCTTGTAAGATATCAGCATCGTCCCCATAAAAATGTTGTGGACCAATACTTTTACAAAAAATTATGCGTTATTTTGAAGCATGGAAGTGGATACAATAATCATTGGTCAAGGCTTAGCTGGAAGTATGTTGGCCTTAACCATGTTACAAGAAGGACTAGCCGTGATGGTCATCAACGTTGAAGAAGAAAACTCCTCTTCGAAAGTCGCGGCTGGTATTGTAAACCCAATAACCGGTAAAAGAATTGTAAAAACTTGGATGGCCGACCAATTATTTGCAATGATTCCAAGCTATTATGCCTCTTTAGAAACCCTTTTAGGAACCACTTTTTTTTATCCCAAGAAAATATATAAACCTTTCGATTCCGTAAGCGAGCAAAATGATTGTCACGCCAAAAGTGGACCAGATGATTATGCTTCATACATGAACATTGACCCAAACCACGAACTTTATAGTGATTTTATCCACAACCCATTAGGGGGATTTGAAATTAATGGCGGTGGCTATTTAGACACCAATGCATTTTTAGATGCTACCAAAGCCTATTTATTAAAAACCAATCGTTTAATAAATAAAAAAGTAGCCTTCGAAGACCTCCTACTTAGCGAAAATGGCCTGAGCCTTGGCAGCATAAAAGCGACAAATCTCGTATTTTGCGAAGGCCATAGGCTAAACCAAAACCCTTACTTTAATTGGCTTCCATTGGCTCCGGCGAAAGGAGAAGTATTAAGCATCAAAAGCAAGGCGATTAAAACCGATAATGCGATTTCGAGAGGAATATTTATACTGCCCACCAAGGAGTGTATTTTTAAGGTTGGCGCCACCTATGCATGGACTTTTGATGACATAGCACCAACAGCAAAAGCACGCTTAGCATTAACTACAAAATTGGATGAACTGTTAAAAGTACCTTATGAAGTTGTTGCACACCAAGCGGGGATAAGACCTGCCACCAAAAACAGAAGACCATTGCTAGGGCAACATCCTGACTATCCACAATTAGGGGTTTTTAATGGTTTTGGAAGCAAAGGCGTTTCCTTAATTCCCTATTTTGCCCAACATTATTGCCAATTTCTAAAAAATAAAGCAGAACTACTTCCAGATGTAAACATCACCCAATATTTATCCTTATATTTAAAAACTAAAAATTAAGAAATCTTCTTTATCAGTTGAAAAAATTGAAAACCATATTATTTTTTTTATTGACCAGTTATTCGGTTTTAACGATAGCGCAATCTACCCAAGAAAATTTTGGAAAAAACAGAGTACAATACAAAACTTTTAACTGGAAATTTGTAAGTTCTACCAATTTCGATGTGTATTTTAGTGATGGAGGATATGACAATGCCATTTTAGCAGCCAAGTATGCAGAGCTTGAATACCAACGCATTATTAAATTATTAGACTATTCTCCCTATAATAAAATTAAAATCATTGTCTATAATTCCCATAATGATTTACTTCAAAGTAACATTCAAACGCCCGAAGAAAATCCTGCTTTAGGAGGCCAAACTAATTTTGTAAAATCTAAAATTGAGGTACCATTTGAGGGAAACCAATTGGAATTTAAAAGAAAAATTGCGGAACAAATCACCAAGTTTTTAGTGACCGATATGATGTATGGCGGCTCTATACGCAATACCTATCGAAATTCTATTTTCTTGGTTTTGCCCGATTGGTATATCAATGGCCTTGCGGCTTATGTGGCTCGTGGCTGGAGTAATGACATGGACGATTATTTAAGAGACTTGTTTTCTCATTATAAAGTCAAAAACCCCTCGGCCATGTCTTTGGCAGACCAAACCTATATTGGTCAATCGGTATGGCATTATATTGCCGAAACACAAGGCAAATTTTCTATCGCCAATGTGCTTACCCTTACCAGAATTTCAAGAAATTTTGAAATAGGAATCAGCAGCAATATGGGCATCAAATATGCCAAATTTGAAAAAGGTTGGCGAGATTATTACAGAAACAATGCAGATGTTACCATCGACTCCTACCTATTGGTAGATGCGGCTAAAGCCATTCGCAAAAACAGGCATTTTTACAATTATTACCAAGTTAAAAATTCACCTGATGGCAAATTGGTAGCCTATTCTGAAAGCAATAAAGGAAAATATAAGGTATATGTAAGAGAAGTAAGTACGGGCAAAACCTACCATTTTTTAACTGGGGGCTACAAATCTATAGACCAAGCCCTGAATACCAAAACCCCTCTTTTGGCATGGAAAAGCGACAGGGTACTGTCTGTTATTGAAACCAAAAACAATAAAATTTTAATGACCACCAGGGAAATTAGTGGCGGCTATTCGTCTAAAAAAGTATTTGGCACTTTCGATCAAGTGATTGATTTTGATTATAGCGACGATGGCAATACCATAGTGTTGACCGCTGAAAAAGAAGGTAAAAGTGATTTGTTTTTATTTACATCTAAATCAAACACGGTTAAACAAATTACCAATGATTTATTTGATGAAACGCATCCTGTTTTTTTAAAAGGAAGCAATGCTTTCGTGTTTTCATCCAATAGAAATACCGACAGCCTAAGCATTGCTCCTGTAAAACTTGCTAGCCTACAAGACAATACCAATCTCTTTTTATATAATCCGGCCATTTCTACGGTAAAAGTAAAACAATTGACCGACACCAAGTTTCATGAAAATGCGCCAGTAAGTATTGGAAATGATGAAATAGCCTATTTGCAAGACGAATCGGGGGTATACAATTTAAGCGTGTTAAATACCAACACGGGAATTACAAAACAATTGACTAATTTTCAACAAGACCTCAAAAATTTTGACCTTTCTTACACCAAAAAACTCTCCTTGATTACCCAATACAAATGCAGGGAATTGCTTTTTGCCAACCAAGAAATCAATTTTACGCAAGAGGTACCCAAACCAATTAAAACCCCTCGAAAAGAAGCATTCAATTTTATTGAAAACATTTTCGATATGCCTGATTCCGAAACAAAAATGGAGGCGATTGATACCTTAAAATCAGCAAAAACGGTACCCAATACCCCCCCCAAATCAGCAGACACCCTTGTTTACAAAAACAATAGCAATGAAGAGGAAATCACTTTTGGTTCCAATGACATAGCCAAACCTATCCGTAAAACCACCCTTGATTCAAGTACAACAAAAATTAAGGACGACGAAATTGATGTCAACAATTATACTTTTGCTTCTGAAGAAAACGAGCTCAACAATGAGGATGATACTAGAAATGTTCTTGGAAGCGGCATAAGCATCAAAGACAGGTCAGAAGAAACCATTAAAATAAGTGATTTCAAGCCCATGAGACCCATGCTCACCCTTAACAACACCATTTCTTCTTTAATGTTCGACCCATTGAGGGGCTTAGGAATGGTAGCGGAAGCGGGCGTTTCGGACATGTTAGAAAATCATCGGTTTAAAGCATTTGTGTTCGGAAAATTTGACTTAAGAACTAGCACGATGTGTTTTGAATATGAATACTTAAAAAAACGAATCGACTATAAAATCAAATACGAAAAACAACGCTTGTATTTGGCAGATACCACCAATGTGACCCAAAAATCAGGGATTGATAAATTAGAATTATCATTCACCTATCCCTTTTCACCTTCCACAAAATTTTCTTTCACGCCTTTTGGATTAACCTCCAACTTGCACAATTTAAATCCGGGAACAAATGATGACCTAAGAAACTACTTTCTTGGTGGAAGGTCAACGCTCATGTTTGACAATACCATTGTCACAGGAATGAATATGATTGAAGGCACAAGGTTTAAAATTGTTTCTGATAACTATATGGGTTTAGCAGAAAAAAACAGCAGTTTCAGTAGTATTGAACTTGATTTTAGAAATTATAAAAAAGTACATAAAGAAATAATTTTTGCTACCAGGCTCTCCACAGGTTCTTTTTATGGCAGTGGTGCACCAAATTATCTTTTAGGCGGGGTCGATAACTGGGCATTTGCCCCAGAAGCCATCGTGGTTGATAAAAATAGTCCCTTGTATTTTGGACCAAATGTGGACTCGCGCAAATTCTTATTTAACAGGTACGTAACTAACCTGAGAGGCTTTAATTATAGTCAATTGAGTGGAAAATCACACTTATTAATCAATGCAGAATTAAGAATTCCTTTGGTGAAATACTTTTATAAAGGATTGATTAAATCTGAATTTTTACGCAATTTTCAATTGATAGGATTTTATGATATTGGTGCTGCTTGGACGGGTATTAATCCATTCAATTCTGAAAACTCTTTTAATTCTGTTAGCTTAGACCAAGGCGTATTTAAAGCTAAAATTATCAATTTCAAAAACCCATTTTTATCCAGTTATGGACCCGGCATACACACCCATGCCTTGGGTTATTATTTTAAATTTGATGTCGCCTGGCCTGTTCAAGATTACGAATATAAAAAACCAAGGTTTATGGTTTCGCTAGGATATGATTTTTAAAACAAAACTTCAAGCAGTCGTCTCTCGTTTGAGCATTAAACACTAATCTTTACCCAATGAAACACCAACTGAAACAACAAATTTGGAGAGCACTATTGGTAGCCTTTATCTTGGGTAATATTTTGCTCATCCTTACAGAAAAAACATTTTTCTATAAAGCATTGGTCTATAATTTTGCCAATATCGACGACAATACCATTTTTGAGCAAAGGCTAATCAAAAAATCAACACATCCACAACCGTGGCCTCATGCCCCACAGTATAACCACACCTCCTTGTCAAAAAAGCTAAAAGCCTATCATGAGCAACATAAATCTATTGCTTTTATAGTGCTTAAAAATGACTCTTTGATACATGAAGAATATTGGTCGGGTTATGGCGAAAACTCCTTTTCAAATTCCTTTTCCATGGGTAAAAGTGTGACATCCATTTTAGTGGGTATTGCCATTAAAGAGGGGAAAATCAAAAGTGTTGAACAATCCATAGGCGATTACTTAGAAGAATTTAACCAAGGGAAATTTAAAAAAATAAAAATCAAACATTTACTAACCATGAGTTCTGGGTTGAATTGGGATGAATCCTATCAAAACCCGCTTTCAATGACCACCGAAGCGTATTACGGGAATGACTTATGGCGTTTAATGCTTAGACAACGTGTTATTGAAACACCCGGGAAAGCATTTACCTATTTAAGTGGGGACACACAATTGCTTTCTTTTGTTTTGCAAAAAGCAACTGGGAAAAATATTGCAGACTATGCACAAGAAAAATTATGGCAACCCATGGGCGCTGTAAACGATGCCTCCTGGAGTTTAGATAAAAAAGACGGAAATGAAAAAGCATTTTGCTGTTTGTATTCTAATGTTAAAGATTTTGCAAGATTAGGTGCCCTGTATTTACACCAAGGCAATTGGAAAGGAAAACAATTGATCGACAGCAGCTATGTAAATGCGTCCATTACACCGGCCAATTTAATTGATAGCGAAACAGGCAAACCCAATGATTTTTATGGCTATCAGTGGTGGACAATCCCTAATTATAAAGGCATGAAAGTGTTTTATGCAAGGGGAATTTTAGGACAAATGGTGATTGTAATTCCTTCTAAAAACATAGTAATTGCTCGCTTGGGCAATCAAAAACCTGAAAAATTAGGCAACCATTACAAACCTGTGTTTGACTTCATGGATGCCGTGTTGTCGATGTAGTGTTGACAACACTTGAATTGTTGTCAAAACCTTAGCCAAACAATTCACTCAAGGCATCGTCGAGTTTACCAATGGCGTGAATTTTAATTTTTGAATTGGCATCTTGGACAACTTTGTTATATTTTGAAATAAAAATTTCTTTAAAACCAAGTTTTTCAGCTTCCGAAATGCGTTGCTCAATGCGTGTAACAGCCCTTATTTCACCACCAAGGCCAACTTCTGCCGCAAAACAAACTTCTTTGGGAATAAAAATATCTTGGTAAGAAGAGACAATAGAAGCACATACCGCCAAATCCATGGCAGGATCTTCTACCCTTATGCCGCCAGCGATATTTAAAAACACATCTTGTGTACCTAACCTAAAACCACCTCTTTTTTCTAAAACGGCCAACAACATATTCAAGCGTTTGGCATCAAAACCTGTACAAGAGCGCTGTGGTGTACCATAGGTAGCCACGCTCACAAGCGATTGAATTTCAATTAACATGGGCCTATTGCCCTCTAAGGTTGCCCCAATAGTAACGCCGCTTAAAGCATCATCGCGTTGAGAAATTAAAATTTCTGATGGATTCGTTACTTCACGCAAACCAAAACCCGTCATTTCATAAATGCCAAGTTCTGAAGTAGAGCCAAATCTATTTTTAGTTGTTCGTAAAATTCTATAGGCCAAATGGCGATCGCCTTCAAACTGCAATACCGTATCGACCATGTGTTCCAACACTTTTGGGCCAGCCAAAGTACCTTCTTTGGTAATATGCCCAATCAAAAATACAGGAGTGCCACTTTCTTTGGCATAACGCATCAACTCGGCGGTACATTCACGTACCTGAGAAATGCTCCCAGCCCCCGATTCAATAAAAGCAGAAGTTAAGGTTTGGATTGAATCAATAATTAAAATGCTAGGTTCTAGGATTTCAATTTGTTTAAAAATGTTTTGCGTAGAGGTTTCGGATAAAATATAACAATTGTCACTTTTAACACCCAAGCGTTCGGCACGCATTTTAATTTGCTGCTCACTTTCTTCGCCCGAAACATACAAAACCCTTTCATTGCCTAAAGTAAGGGCAATTTGTAACATCAAAGTCGATTTACCTATTCCAGGTTCACCACCTATCAAAACCAATGAACCCGGCACAATACCTCCACCCAATACACGGTTCAATTCACCATCAAAAGCATTGATTCTATGCTCTTCGTTGTATATAATTTGATTAATGGCTTTGGGTTTTGCTGCAATCTGCGTGCTCGTTCCCGATTTCCATTGCGGAGTATTTTTATCTTCTTTTTGAATGAGCTCTTCCACAAAGGTATTCCATTCGTTACAAGAAGGACATTTACCTAACCATTTAGGAGATTGAGCGCCACAACTCTGGCAAAAATAGGTGCTTTTAGTTTTGGCCAAGGGAATGTTGGTTTGGATACGTATTGAAAAATGATTTTATTCTTTAACTTCTATGTGTGTTAAGTCAAGTTTGACATCCACTTTTTCGGTCTCAATGGCTCTAAATAAAACAATTTTGATGATTTTTCCTTTGCCTTGTACTTTCCCAATTTTAACACGATTCACATCGCTGATGTCATTAATGGTCATTCCTAAGGCATTCAGGGTTTCTTCATTGAGTATTTCAGGTTGGCGAAAAACGGCATATTGTTTTAAGCTGATATAAGAAATATTATTATTTAAAAACTGTTTGTTTTCATCTGAAATCACAATCATTTTCAATGATGGCTCATCACCTTCAACCTGAATGGCATAATTGCGTGCTAATAATTTTAAAAGTTTAATTTTACTTTTCCCAAGGGTATATTCTTTGTCAATGTCTGTTTTTTTCAATTCCAAAATTTCAAACTTTTTAGGAACCGTAATTTTAACATCCCCAATTACATGTTTCGGAATAGAATCTCCTGGTTGATAATCTACAATTAAATTATAAGAAAAAGTATTGTTGATTGATTTTGAGGACAAAGCATTTTCTTTTTTCTGATCTTTTTCATTCATGGTCATGAGGTCAATCCCTTGTTTGGTTTTAACAGACATCCATTTTGAATCAAAATCAACATACCTTGAATAAGGCAGCATTTTGCAATCGGCTGAAACAGTAGCCCAATAAGCATTGTTTTGGGGAACCCCAGCAACCGTAACAAAAGAAGTTGCTTTTTGTAATTTCACGCTAAAGCCTTTCTTCATCAGTTCTACTGCGGTATGAATATCGGCTGGCGTAACGGTTAAACTATTTGGCATTACCACGTCACCCATGGCAATTTGATTGTCAAGCAAAGACGGCTTGATGTCCATTTGAGTTCTGTAAATATCATACGCCATTTTGGTAAGGGTTACCTTTTGTTCGGCGGTTAAAGCGGTTTTTTCGAATTCAACGGCAGGTTTTGACTTAGATTTAGCCCTGGGTTTGGCGGCTGGCGTTGACTTTACTATCGTTTTAGTGGAAGCTTTTGTGGGTGTTTGCTTTGCCTGCTTTGTTTGGGCAATCGTTTGAAACGATAGCAATAAACAAAGGATATAAATTAAATTTTTCATAGCAGGGTTGAACAAATCAAAAACATATTAACGAAGACAAAGTTAGTCCTTTTAAACTTTAACAAAACAAAAATCTCAAATAAATTGAATGTTTTTTGAAGGTATTTTAAAAGCACACAAAGACTAATGAACAGACAATAAACTTGCTTTTGTAGAGCACCTAGTCCTCGTTTGCAACGAGGATTTTCGAAACAGGCGTTTCCAACGCCTGCAAAAAAATAGTCACCGATGGTTCACGGCCAATGTCGTTAACTGCATCCAATCCATAGAAAATCGTGTGAGCAAAATTATTGAGCAAAATGATTCGTTTTTTTCTGTAAAAATTTTGCTTCTACGGCAGAACAAGACAAGGCATTAAAAGTCATGTCGGCACTTAAGCCCCCTTTTCGTCCGACGCATAGCCCATAATACATGTCATGATAGCCATTCATTTCATGGGCATCGGGATTTATACTTAACATGACGCCCTTTTCTAAGGCATAATGTACCCAACGCCAATCTAAATCTAAGCGCCAAGGGTTTGCATTGATTTCAATAATCACATGGTTTGCAGCACAAGCATCAATAATCACCTTATGGTCAATCGGATAAGCCTCTCGTCTCAACAACAATCGGCCAGTGGGATGACCGAGCATAGTGGTATAAGGATTTTCAATGGCCCTTAACAAACGATTGGTTGCTTTTTGGATATCCATTTTTAAATTGGAATGAATAGACGCCACAATAAAATCAAAACTAGCCAATACCTCGGGGGCATAATCTAGTGATCCATCATTAAGAATATCAGACTCAATGCCTTTGAATATTTTAAAAGGTGCTAATTGGGTATTGAGCAAATCTATTTCTTGGTGTTGCAACAATACTTTTTCTTCGTACAAACCACCTGCATATTGAGCAGATTTGCTATGATCGCAAATGCCTAAATATTCATAGCCTAATGATTTACAATAAGTAGCCATTTGCGCTAAAGTATGTTTTCCGTCTGAATAGGTACTGTGGTTATGTAAAATTCCTTTTAAATCAGTAAGTTCAACTAATGTAGGCAGTTGGTGTAATTTTGCCAAGGGCACTTCAAAAGTACCTTCTCTTAACTCAGGGGCAATGTATTGCATGCCCATTTTCTCAAACATTTCTTCTTCTGATGGCGCATTGTTTTGTTTGATAAAACTTAAAATACTTTTACCTGTCACCGCTTCTTGTTGTAAATGCGCCAAAGAGCCTGTTTGCATCATTAACTCTTTCACAAAATCGGCCTCTTTACATATTCTCACTTCTACTTTACAAAGGGAAGTTTGTTCAAAACCTTTCCATAAAAACGGCCCACCTTGGGAAGCATCAACGCTAAGATAAGGTAGTTGGTCTAGGAGTTGATGTACCACAATGCCTGGTATGGCGACTACTAATATTTGTAAAGTCTCTATGATTTCAAGTTTACGGCGCAATTCCCCAACAATACTAAGTTGTTGTATACCTGAATTTTGTAAGGAAACCATCAAGTTGTTTGCAATGTGTTCTGCCTGAGAAAACAATAATTTTCCTTTTTGGGCTGCTTTAAATTGTATGCCTTGAATAATTGTTTCTTGGGTTTTATCACCAAAACCTTTTAGGGCAGCAATTTTTCCGGCTTCACAAGCCGCCAATAAATCCTCCAATGATTCTATACCCAATTCTTTCCAAATGAGACGCACCTTTTTTGGACCAATACCTTTGATATGCATCATCTCTAACACCCCCGCTGGTGTTTTAGCCAAAAGATTATCGAGCTCATCAAAACTACCCACTTGAATAATGGAGTGAATTTTTTGGGCTAAACTCTTACCAATGCCATCCATTTTTTCAAGTGCTGCTAGCGGTAAAACTCTAAAATCTTCTACTGCTTTGTCTAAATTAAATACGGCTGAATTGTATGATTTAATTTTAAACACATTTTCATCATGTAATTCAAGTAAGGAAGCCGTTAGCTTAAGCAATTGGATGATTTGATCGGTAGTCATATTAAATGGGTATGTATGTTCAAAAGTAATAATTTAAAATTAGAATGATACTAAAATAATGGAATGCTACAACGAAGTTTGTATCTTCGCCTTAAGCTTTATTCACAGCAAGAATCCCATTTAAAAGGTTTGTAAGTGATGTACTTTAAATTTCATAAAAATCATGCGATACCGCTTTCTGCTTTGTTTGTTATCTTTTTTTGCAATCGCCTGTAAAACCAAACCATTACAGTCGCCTCCACAGGTTAAACCTAATGCCCTGTTATTTAATACATGGGTAAACGAAAATGAAAAAGACACCTTCAATACCATTCATTATCGTCCGACTCAGTTTAGTCTTCCAAGATCGAGGGGTAGACAAAGTATGCAATTCAACCAAGACGGTGTAGTCGTATCGCAAGACATTGCACCAGCTTGTGGCTTTGAAACCAATACAGGAAAATGGAAAATGCTTCCTAATGGACAAATTGAACTTCGTTTCCCACAAAAGCCTTCGAAAAATGATACGATAGCAATAATAAGCATCACAAAGGATTTACTTATCATTAAAACTAATCCATAAAAATCATGAATTGCTGGATTATTAAATCAGAACCTTTTAAATATTCTTGGGACATGTTTGTGGCCGAAGGAAAAAGCATCTGGGATGGTGTTAGAAATTACCAAGCCCGCAACAATATGATGGCCATGAAAATGGGAGATTTCGCCTTGTTTTACCATAGCAATGCAGGAAAAGAAATTGTCGGTTTGGCCAAGGTAATCAAAGAACATTACCCCGACCCCACTACCGATGATCCAAGATGGGTAGTGGTAGAATTTGAACCCATTCAAAAATTTACCAAACCCATAAGTTTAGCCTATATGAAAACAGATGAACGTTTGGCCAATTTACCCCTGATAAAGCAAGGACGACTATCGGTTTTGCCAATCAAGCAAGCTGAATTTGACTTAATTTTAGGACTAGGCATTTAAATAATCGTTCAAAAATATTTAAAAATAAACCAGCAAAAAGTTGCATAATTCTTAAGCCTTTAAAATGAATTCGTTAGCCATTTTTTGTGTAAATTTTAATACTTTTTGAAGGAAAAACACCATTTTTGTATTGTGTTTACCTAAAGGATTGATAAACAGTGTTTTCAACAAAAGCAAAAAGTTATCCACAATAAAAAATGGAATTAAAACTATTTGCCTAAAAATCAATTTGTTAGACGCAAGTAAAAATGACTATAAAATGTGCATAAAATTGCTCATTCATTTTATCATCCAAATAAACCATTAATATTCACCATTTTTATAGAAATAGTACCGACAAAATGCAATTAGTATGGACATGGAAAAAACGACCCCATTTATCAGAATTACGACCCTATTTAACATCAAAATTCCCATCATTCAGGGAGGAATGGTATGGTGCTCTGGATGGAAATTGGCTGCTGCCGTGAGCAATGCTGGAGGTTTAGGATTAATAGGGGCAGGCTCTATGTATCCAGCGGTATTAAGAACTCATATTCAAAAATGTAAGGCGGCTACCACACAACCTTTTGGCGTAAATTTACCGCTATTGTATCCTGATATTGACCAACATGTTCAAACGATAATAGAAGAAGGAGTAAAAATTGTATTTACTTCGGCCGGCAACCCAGCTACATGGACCAAGTTGCTGCAATCGCATGGCATCACGGTAGTGCATGTGGTTTCGAGTGTAAAATTTGCCCTTAAAGCACAAGAGGCGGGCGTAAACGCAATTGTGGCCGAAGGGTTTGAAGCCGGTGGTCATAACGGACGAGAGGAAACCACCACTTTTTGTTTAATTCCAGCAGTAAGTAAAGTGATTTCTATCCCAATAATTGCTGCAGGAGGCATTGGGAGTGACAAAGCAATTTTAGCCGCTTTTGCCTTAGGGGCTGAAGGCGTACAGGTAGGATCGAGGTTTGCCGTGGCCAAAGAATCATCAGCACACCAATTGTACAAAGAACAAGTGATAAAAGCGCAAGAAGGAGATACGGTATTGACCTTGAAAAAACTTACCCCAGTAAGGTTATTGAAAAACAAATTTTACCAAGACATTCAAAAAGCAGAAGAGGCCGGTGCAGACAAAGCAACACTGCAAGCCATTTTAGGAAAAGGACGGTCTAAAAAGGGAATATTTGAAGGAGATCTCGAAGAAGGGGAATTAGAAATTGGCCAAATTGCCGCCAATATAGAGGCCATAGCATCAGCAGAAACCATTATCAAGGAACTTTGGGATGATATAAGTACAAAGTTTGAAAGGTTTGTTTTGTAAAATTTGTACTTTAGTAAATTCAAAATGATGCCTTCAGCAGCGTGCATGCACGACAAAGGTGTCGCAAATATTATTACATAGCTTTTCTGCCTTTGTTGGTGTTCTTCACCAACAAATGTTAACAATTTAATATAAGTGGATTTTAGAAAGGAGGCAGGGCCTTCCACAAATCTCCCTATTTACGCAAAAGCTAACAGGGCGTCGGAAAAGTATTAGGTAATAAGTATTAGGTATTAAGTATTAGGTCTTAGGTATTCATGTAAACCTTGTACTTTGTACCCTGTACTAAATATTTTTCACGCAAAGGACGCAGACCTGCTCTTTCGAATTTGTGTATAAAACACACATGTTGTTGGAAAAGAACTCCAACAATGGCGGAAAAGTATTAGGTATTAAGTATTAGGTCTTAGGTATTCATGTAAACTTTGTACCTTGTACTTTGTACTTAATACCTTGTACTTT
>JBIKPL010000484.1:0-2590 GCA_044357485.1 Cytophagales bacterium | reverse complement strand
CAGCATTGGTCGCTGTAAAATTCACCCCTGAGGTATTGGCACAATAAGTACTAAAATCAGGGTTAAATTGCGCTAGAGGAAGAGGTTTTTCTAATACTTGAAATGGATTGGTGGTGTCGGCACAGCCATCAACGGTCACTTTCAATAACCAAACGCCTTTAAGTGCATGCGTATAGGTTAAACCTGATCCCACTTTACTACCCATATAAAGCCATTCATAACTTGCCCCAGCAATGGATTGCGCTGTTAAAACCACCCCTTTATCACCCTCACAATAGGCATTATTGCTACCTGTATTGAGGATACTTGCTACTGGCACTGATTTTTCTACCACAACCACCTCCTCAGAAGTGCTTTGGCAAGAATTATCCGTATTTACCACCTTCACTGTCCAATGGCCAGCATAGGCATTCAAATAAAGAGAATGGTTATCTGCGGCACTTTGAGAAATAGTATTTTTAAACCATTCATAAGTTACATGATTGCCTGCATCTTTGGCCGACAAAACAGTACCCTGCACATTATTTTTACAATATGTCAAAGCCTGACCAAGACTTATAATTTCTGCCACGGGTGGAATATTTTCAATGACCGTCACCGCTGGAGAAAGCGCATCACATCCCGACATACTACTTTTCACTTTTACCGTCCAGGTGCCGGCAAGTGCATGAGGAAAGGTATGTACGCCAGAAGCCGTAGATTGCAAAACCCCTTCTTGATACCAATCAAAAGTAAGTGCAAGGTCTTCAGCAGTAGCTGTCAAGAGTACCCCATTTTGTTGTCCTTTGCAATAACTTAAAGCGGTAGTCGTAATTTTTGCTGTAGGATACTCATTCACCTTAATGGTAATGCTTGCCCTTGAACTTTCACAAGTATTGGCATCCGTTTGCGAAACGTAAAGACTGCTTGTACCACTTGCATTTGTTGCGACAATAGGGTTTGCGATTTGATTTCCTGCATTTGCATCGTCGTACCAACGCAAATTTGAACCCGTTACATAGGCTATTAAATCAGGACTGGGGTCATTTTTACAAACGCTTAAGTCTCTTGTAAGTGGCGATGTAGGCAATGGATTTACCACCATATTTACTTGTGCTGTATTAACACAACCATGGGCATCGGTGCCGGTAACCGTATAGCTTTGAGAAGCTGTTGGCGCAAAGGCTACCGCATTAATCACCCCACGATTCCACAGAAAAGTATTGGCGCCAGTACCCGACAACACCACTTTTTCGCCTATACAAATACTTGATTTACTGGCATGTGCTACTACCATTGGCAAATCATATACAGTAATATTGAGGCTTGCCGTATTGGTACACCCTTGAAGATCTTTACCAGTAACGGTATACGATTGGGTTACGGTAGGCGTAAACGCAACGCCATTCGTTGCCCCATTATTCCAAGTATAAGTCAGGGCCCCGCCACCGTTCAACACAATGGAAGCACCTATACAAACCGCATTGAATGAAGCAGATGCCGTAACCACAGGTTTAGCATTTACAACTACCGTTACAAAAGCGGTTTGATGACAGCTGTTGGCGTCGGTACCCGTAACGGTATAGGTTTTCGTTACCGCAGGAACGAAGGCTTGGTTATTCATAACCCCATCGGACCATTTATAAGTCAGCGCCCCTTTTGCCGATACTGTGGCCGATTCACCCACACAAATAACATCATCTATGGCAGCAGCAGCAACATTCGGCAAGGCGTTTACTTTTACACTAACCTGAGCCTTGCTAGAACACCCATTCACATCTGATCCAATCACCGTATACGTATTCGTGATCGTAGGATTAAACAATACGCCATCACTAAGCCCATTGTCCCAGGCATAGTCATGGGCCCCAACACCATTTAATTTTACTTGATCACCTGCACATATTTCTGATGCCGATGCTTTTACTGATATCTTAGGCAATGGATTTACCGTAAGCGAAACATGATTGACCGTTTTGCAACCATTAGAATCAGTACCGGTAACGGTATAAGTTTTGGTGGCTGTAGGAGAAAATGATTTACCATTGACTACAGCATTGTCCCATAGATAAGTCAGGGCACCAGAAGCCAATAAACTCGTAGAATCCCCAAAACAAATATCCGTATGCTTAGCCATGACTGCAACGGTTGGAGAAGGATTTACAAACACTTTTACCGTGGCAGTATTTTCACAACCATTCAAATCAGTTCCAATTACTTTATATAGTTTGGTTGAATTGGGTACAAAAGCAATCCCATCCACCGCAGCATTATCCCATACATAAGATATTGCCCCGCCACCAGAGAGAGTAACCGAAGCCCCAGCACATAATTTAACCGCAGAAGCCGTAGCAGAAACTGTTGGAAGAGGATTTACGGTAATGGTGGCGGTGGCAGAACCAGAACAGCCAAAAGTATTGGTTCCGGTGACAGTGAAAACAGAAGAAGCCGTTGGCGTAGCAATAGGGTTAGCAATATTGGAAGTGGATAAATTCAACACCGGGTTCCAAGTATACGACCCACCAAGGCCAGCACCAGTAGAAGAAAGCATGACACTCTTACCTGATTTTCCACAAAAAGACCCTCCTGTGGCGGTAATAACAGGCACAGG
>JBIKPL010000135.1:0-7381 GCA_044357485.1 Cytophagales bacterium | reverse complement strand
TCTTTGCTTGACATTGAACCATCTCCAAAATTATACAACCATTTGGTAACATCTGCGGAAGCCGAGTTGTTGAATAAAACAGGAATTTGCGCCGTTGCATTGTATTCATCGAAGAAGAAACCTGCCGAAGGTTTGGGGTAAACGGTTACGGTGGTATCGAAATCTTGCGAACAATTTTTGCCTTTATTGGTTACCGAAAGCGTGACATTATAGGTGCCTGGATTGGCATAGATATGGGTTGGTGATTGTATTTCTGAAGTTGATCCTTCTCCAAATCTCCAAAACCATTTCACAATATCATCTCCCGGAACCGTTTGTGATTTGTCAACAAAACTGGTTCCTTCTTTGTCGCAAACGGCGTCGGCAACAAAGGCTGGAAATGCCACTGATTTAAGGTGTATGGTGTCTGTAGCCGTTCTGCTACAATGGTAATTGGTGTCACTAATGGTCACTGTTACCGGGAAATTGCCTACTGTTTTATACGTATGAAATGTAGAGTCGGAAGCGGTCGCCGTGTTGCCATCTCCAAAATCCCATAAAAATTTGTTCATACTTACTTCTGGTTTGTTGCCGCAAAATAGGGAAAACAAAAGAGGGGTATTGACGCAACTGTCAGGTGTACAGTAAGTCGGAGGAGGTAAGTTTAGAATTCTAAATAATTGTCTGTCCACTTTTGCTTCACAACCATCTATGTTGGTTGCTTTAATACTCGCAAAATAATTCCCTCCTTTGGTGAAGGTTTTGGTTTGTTTATTTTTAGATTTTCCATTTTCATCCAATACCAATACTTTAATCGAATCCAATTCCTGGATGTCGTATGGAGGGGTGCTTTCTTGGTAAAAAATATCCCATCTCCAATTGGTGACGGCTTTTCCGGTGGCTTTTACATTTAAATCGGTTGGTAAAAAAGCACATAAGCCAGTAGGTGGGTCTAACGCAATTTTTAACTCAAGAAACAATGCTATTTTAGCAGTATCTCTGACGTAACATAAATTTTTGTTATAGTAGGTAAGTGCAATGATGTCATATTTTCCAGTACCATATTTGGAATAACTATGCGTGCCTTGATACACCGATTTGCCATTGGTGGTGGTCATGTTATTTTTAGTTGTTTTGGCGGTGCTTCCATCTCCATAATTCCAATAAATAGTGTCAATATAGGCACCTGTTCTAGACGTAAGGTTGATGGGGGCAAAAAGACAAACGGGGGTTGGGTTGGCAGAAAATGTTTTTTCAAGGGTGTTTACCAAAACCTCGATGGTGTCGGTATCGGTACATCCTCCTTCACTTACAATGCTTATAATTGTTTTGTATGTCCCGTCACTTGCATATTGATGGGAAACATTTAAAACGGAGGTGTCTTTTCCAGCGGTCGAGGTAGCGTTGCCGTCTCCAAAATCCCATGCTCTGGAGGTGATGTCTAAATTTGAGTTTGAATAATCAATAAATTTAACCGATTGTCCTTCAAAACAGTAAGGTCTATTCGCTATCGAGGCATGAATTGATTTAAGGATGTTTACACTTGCTATGGAATCGCAGCCGAACATGTCGGTCACTTTTACGGAATATGCGCCACCTTTTACATGAATTGCTAGCGAATCAGTAGCGTAATATTCAGGTCCACTCCACGAAAGTTTAAGCGGTTCCCAGATTGATTTATTGCTGGGAAGTTTAGACTTTACCGTCATGGTATCTAGTACATGCAAAATGGTGTCGGGTCTATTGCACCTGAATGCGTAATCTTTTTCTTTTAACGTAACAATAGGTTGAGGTCTGATATACACATTTTTTTGAATCGCATTTCTACAGCCATTTTCATTGATGGCTACCATGGTCACTTGGTAAGTACCAGAATCTGCCGGAAGCCAATTGCTCAATGGATCTGCCGGTGATTTTCCTGGTATAAAAGGCGGTATTTTAGGGTAAGTATACGATACTTTTTCAACTTTTTTAGTTGCTTGTTGTACAAAAGTCATTTCATATTTGATGATGCCGCAACCTTTTACCACCGTCAAATCTTTCATTACCGCTGGGTTTCTTTTGCAAGTATCCAATATTTCAAAATTAGGAAGCGGTTTACTGCACAAGTGTAGGTTTAAACTGGTATCTCCTTTACAACCAAACTCATCTTCAATTTTTAGCTTTACATTAAAACTGCCTTCATCTGAAAATTGATGCATTGGGTTTTGTGCCGTAGTGGTGTTCAATAAGCCTGTGGATGGGTCATTGAAATCCCAATCCCATTTGCTAATGTTTGAACCACTTTTACTATAAGATAAGTCTTTGAAATGGGTTGGACTGCCAGCACAAAGACTGTCAAATGAAAACAAGGCGACTAAACCACTTTTAATGCTTATGCTGTCGCTGTAAGTACAACTGTTGGCATCTGTAATGGTTAATTTAAAATTGCCTGGGTCAGCGGTAATGTTACTGGTGGTTGCGCCTGTGCTCCATAAATATTGGTAAGGACTTTTCCCTTTGATATTAAAAGGAGTCAAAAGCTTTTGGTCTTTACAATTGATGGTGGTGTCGTTTGCTAAATTGAAAATTGGTTTTGGGAAAACCCTGATTTTAAACGTTCTTGACGTTGCGCCGACAATTGGACAATAATCATCTTTTAAATTAACGGTAAAAGTATACAAACCATTGGCAGCAATAGGGCTTTTCCATTTGAAGGTGGTGGTGTCATTGCCTAAGCTTTTTGTTGTTACTAAACCGTCGTAACCATTTCCTGGAGAAAGTGCTATGCCATTGTTCCAGGTAACGGTTAATTTTTGAGCAGGAGAATCCTCATCTGTCCCATATATTTTAAAGTTTACTTTGTCTCCAGCGCAAATTCTTAAAGAGTCTATGTTCGTATTATTGATCCCACTTAGGGTAGGTATTTTGTTGGCGTTGGATAGGGTGATGATTTGTAAATCTCTGGTAATACTTCCAATAAATTCTCCGTCTTTATATTCTTCTACCACAATGGCCGTAACTGATTTTTCAATTGCAGTCGGACTCATTGATAATTCTCCTGTTGAGTTGTTAAAACTCGTTGTTGTGGCGCTGGTGATGGGGGAAGTAGCAGAAAATCCTACATTGTATTTTACGGTAGTCGTCGCACTTGTTTTGGGAGTGGTAATGAGGTATTTTAAATCATTGCCGTCAATATCTGTTGCCGTAGCGTTGATAACTCCTTTTTGGCCAGTAATGAGGTATGAAAATGCCATGCCTGAAAAACTAGGGGAGTTGTTGTTGTTGATTTTTGTATTATTGATTTTAGCTTCAATGTAGAAATTTTGATTTACAGGATCAGTGATGTTCGTGATGGCCGAATTTCTTTTTGAATTCGCGCCTGGATCCCAGCTAATAATCCAATCATTACATGATTTTGGTAAGGTAACTATACCTGTGTACAATTGTTTTTGGATACCAATTTCTCCTCCACCATTGCAGGTGCTGAGTTTGCTCGGACAAAGAATGCTTACTTCTTCTGCTGAACCAACTTTGTTGACGATAAAGCTGCTTGATGCTACGCCACAGGTACTTGATTTGTAGTTTAAACTGTAGGCGATGTCAAGTAAATTGCCTGAACAATCTCTGTAAACCGTTAAAGTGAATTTGTATTGATTGGGACCGATATTGGTGTACGTAATGTCTCCTCCCAAAATATGATTAGCCTTAGCGTCGGGTAGCAAAAATATAAAAATTGCTACGGCAAAAAGATAATATAATAGATTGTTTTTCACACTTATATTTTTAATAATTGTTACAAATATATTCTATATTCCTTAATTTAAAAATACTATTAATAGTAACCATTTTGTGTGGGTGAATTTTTATTTCATTACAATTTTATAAATGCCATTTTTCTTATCTTTTTGTAAGCTTAAGGAAGCAAGATTGTTCAATTAAGATAATGCGAATGGTGTTTGTGCCACTGCTTGAACTTTGAAGATTTTTTTAGTGTGGCCTGGAATCGAGGATGGGTTTAATTATTTTGTTTAATAAATTTTAAAATTGATTTTGTGGTGAGTACTTAATACCTTGTGCTTCTATATTTAAAATATGCTGTATCCTACGAATATTGAACAAAAATTGGGCTTTGATAAACTGAAGGCATTGGTGGCCGAACGTTGTATTGGGGAAGGGGGACGAAAATTTGCAGGGGCTATGCGTCCTGTTTTTGATAAAATACAATTGCAACGTTTGCTCGATCAAGTGGCACAAATGATGGCGTTGTACCAAATGGGCAACACCCTTCCTTTGACTTTTATGCCTGATGTAAGCAAAGAATTGCAACGGGTGGCCATTGTAGGCAATTGGCTCAATGAAGAAGACTTTTTTAAAATCAAGCACATCGTTCAATCCATTGCTTCTTGTTTACGTTTTTTTGAGGTACAAGAAAAAGAACTTTATCCGGCATTAATCGCACTGGCCGATACTGTAACTTTAGATAAAGCGCTGTTGAAAGCGATTGATCAAATCATAGATGAAAAAGGGAAAATAAGAGATTCTGCCAGTGCACAATTAAAAGCGATTCGCTATGAGCTTAATTATGAACATGGTACCATTCGTAAGCTAGCAGAATCTTTAGTGCGTTCGTATAAAGCGAATGGCTATTGCGAAGATGATACTGCTGTCACCATCAGAAATGGTAGGCTTGTCATTCCTGTTGCTGCGGAATACAAAAGAAAGGTGAAGGGGTTTATTATTGATGAGTCTGCCACCGGCCAAACTGCTTTTATTGAACCTGTAGAACTGTTAGAGGTGAACAATAGAATTAAGGAGTTGGAATACATGGAAAAAAGGGAGGTGGTACGAATTTTAACGGAACTGACCTCCATTGTTCGCACACATTTGTCGGATTTACAAAAAGCATTTTATTGGCTTGGTATTTTAGATTTTATCAAAGCCAAAGCGGTATTAGGCCTAGAACTTAATGCTTGTATTCCTATTTTTTCCGATCAGTTGGTTATTCAATTAAACCATGCTCGTCATCCTCTTTTAATGCTTGCTCATGCGGTTTCCGGAAAACAAGTCGAACCCTTAAGTGTTACTTTAAACGCTTCTGAACGAATATTGATGATTTCTGGTCCTAATGCAGGTGGTAAATCGGTGTGTTTAAAAACCATAGGTTTATTACAATACATGTTTCAAACAGGCCTGCCTATTCCTGCTCAAGAAACTTCTCAGATGAGTATTTTTAAAGATATTTTTATTGATATCGGGGATGAACAATCCATTGAAAATGATTTAAGTACTTATAGCTCACATCTTACAGCCATGCACACGGTATTGCAAAACTGTGGTGGCAAGTCTTTGATTTTAATCGACGAGTTTGGCGCCGGCACAGAGCCTAGTTATGGCGGCGCTATTGCCGAAGCCATCTTGTTGGCGATGAATACCAAACAAGTGTTTGGCGTAATTACTACCCACTATGCCAACCTTAAAAAAGTGGCTGAAACAACCCTAGGGATGGTCAATGGCGCTATGCGCTATGATGTTGAAAAACTTGAACCGCTGTATAAACTTGAAATAGGCAAACCCGGAAGTTCTTTCGCTTTTGAAATTGCCAATAAAATTGGACTTCCTGCCAGTATTATTGAAGCGGCCCGTGCAAAAATTGGCCAATCTCAGGTTAATTTTGATGTGCTTATTGCAGATGTTCAGCAAGAAAAATTGGCCTTAGAAGCAAAATTACACGCTGTTCAAGTAAAAGAACAACAACTCCAAGCCAAGTTAACGCATTACGATGGTTTAAATAAATATATGGAAGACAATAAAAAACTGATTTTAAATGCCGCTAAAACGGAAGCTAAAATATTGTTGCAGTCTGTCAATAAAAAAATAGAAAACACCATCAAAGACATCAAAGAACATAAAGCCGACAAAGACATTACCAAAATTTTAAGAGAGGATATAGAAGCCTTGAAAGAAACCCTTGAACCAGAACATGTGCCGGAAATTGTAGTTACTCCCCCAATAGGCGTAGAGAAAGGTCCGATTGAAGTGGGGTGTTTTGTGCGCATTATTGGTCAAGAAACCATGGGGGAAGTGATGCAATTGAAAGGGAAAGATGTATTGGTGGCCTTTGGGGATATTAAAACGACCCTTAAAGTAAATAGAGTCGAACGTGTTTCCAAAGGGGTGTTTTCAAAAACGTTAAAAGCAAAAACCTCCAGTATTTCTAAGCAGATAAGCGAAAAAAACCTTAACTTTAGCAGTACCTTAGATGTGCGTGGCTTTAGAGGGGAAGAAGCAGTGAAGGCCGTAGAACATTTGGTAGACAATGCCATTATTTTAGGTTTTTCGGAAGTGAAGATCGTACATGGGCGCGGTGATGGAATTTTAAGAACAATGATCAGGGAAAGGTTAAAAGAAATTCGTCAAGTAAAATCGATGACCAATGAACATGCCGACAGGGGTGGCGACGGTGCGACCATTATTCAATTAGAAAATTAACGCTTATGGCTTTAATGATGAGATTTGTACGATTTATTGTTTTTAGTGCTAAATTTATATTACTTTGAATTTGTTTAAAATAATGAAATTATAATTTACCCAAAAATGTTCAGCCTACATTACCAAAATAACCTAACCAATCATGACCAATATTAAAGTATTTAATGCCATCTCAATCTTGTGTTTTTCATTTTTGTTAGCCAATTGTGGCATTTCAGAGAAACCAGAATCAACAACAACTGAACCAATCGTCCTTGTCAAAGAAGATTCTACTCATCAAAATACCTCAAAACCAAGTTCTAATGTGAGCGTGTCGAAACATGTTTTTGAACAAGGACATAAAGAAGCGGGCCTAGAATTGATTTCTCCTAAACACATGCAACGTGTAGAAGTGGGCGATTTACATTATAAATTCAATACAGAAAAATTCCCTTTCGTGAACGGACATTCCGTAAGGTTGGCCATTGAAGGCGGGGTAGAGCGCCATATTTATGACTCTGACAAAAAAGTGTCTATTGGCAACAAAGGGTCTTATTTGTCTGTTGCTTTTCTTTGCGATAAACATGGCATTAGTTTAAAAGGAGACAATACGTATCAATTAACACAATTAAATGTTGGCGTGGATGAAAAGAGAGAAATTAACCTCGATCAACCCATGATTTTCTTAAACCTTCCTCATGCCAAAGAAGGGAAATTTGTATTGATTGATTTCTTCGTAAAAAATGTGAAAATTCAAAAAGGAGGCGATCGTGTTTTGGTTTCTATTGACGATGATACCGAATTTTATTTACATGAATGGGCTCCATACCAAATTAAAGGTTTAAAAACGGGGAAACATCATATCTTAGTTGAATTGGTCAATGCTGCTGGAGTTCCTTACGAAGGGCCATATACACACGATGAACGTGATCTAGAAATTCAATACTAAGGA
>JBIKPL010000483.1:0-2603 GCA_044357485.1 Cytophagales bacterium | reverse complement strand
ATGAAGTGGAAATGAAAGAGAAAAAAGACAGGGTTGACGATGCATTGCATGCTACTAGAGCGGCTATTGCTGAAGGTGTTGTTGCTGGTGGTGGTGTTGCTTTGATTAGGGCTGGGGCTGATTTAGACCAAGTTGTAACTGAAAACGAAGACCAAAAAACAGGTGTTAATATTATCAGAATTGCCATTGAAGCACCACTTAGAACGATTATTTCTAACTGTGGACTTGAAAGTTCTGTAATTGTAAATAAAGTAAAAGAAGGCGAAGGTGATTTCGGTTACAACGCTAGAGAAGATAGGTTTGATAACCTGATTAAAATTGGGGTACTTGATCCAGCAAAAGTAACAAGGTTAGCATTAGAAAACGCAGCATCAATTGCTAGTTTATTATTGACTACCGATTGTGTTGTTGCTGATGATGATGAAGTTCCTGCTCCAGCAGCACCAATGGGTGGTGGCGGAGGAATGGGTGGCATGTACTAATTGTCATTCCAAACTTTACATAAAAAAAGGCTTGCTTCATTATGACGCAAGCCTTTTTTTATGTTTTCTAGCGATACAATTTTGATATTACTAATTTGCAATCCTTTTTTTTATTGTACCTTGCAAAACTGAATAACGAATAGTTTATTTTTTGATTTACATAGATAACAATCCAATGTCGGCAAGCAAAACATTAGACACTACTGGTCACGATTTTATAGAAATATATGGTGCTCGTGAGCATAATCTTAAAAATATAGATCTCAAAATTCCGAGAAATAAGTTGGTGGTGATTACCGGTATCAGCGGAAGTGGTAAATCATCTTTAGCTTTTGACACCATTTATGCCGAAGGTCAGCGTCGATATATGGAAAGTTTTTCTGCTTATGCCCGTTCTTTTATTGGCGGCATGGAACGTCCTGATGTCGATAAAATTAATGGGTTAAGTCCTGTTATTTCCATAGAGCAAAAAACTACGTCTCGCAATCCTCGTTCTACGGTGGGTACGGTTACCGAAATTTATGATTTTTTACGTTTATTATACGCCCGAGCGGCTGATGCTTATTCGTATTTAAGTGGTGAAAAAATGATTCGTCAGTCAGAAGATCAAATTATTGACCAAATGATTCAGCATTTTACGGATAAAAAATTAACCTTGCTTGCTCCCGTGGTAAGGGGAAGAAAAGGACATTATAGAGAATTGTTTGAACAAATTCGCAAAGCAGGATTTACAAAAGTGCGGGTGAATGGTGAATTGCAGGAAATTACGGCTAAAATGCAATTAGACCGCTACAAAACCCATGATGTAGAAATTGTAATTGATAGAATTATTCCCTCAGAAGAAGATCGATTTAGAATTTCTCAATCTGTAAAAGTGGCCATGACCCATGGTAAAGGCGTAATTATGTTGTTGGATGAGGACAATCAGTTGCATTTTTATTCTAAGTATTTGATGGATCCTAAAACAGGTTTGTCTTATGGGGAGCCTGCGCCTAACTTATTCTCTTTCAATTCGCCTTATGGGGCTTGTCCTACTTGTAATGGGCTTGGAACCATTGAGGAAATTACCATCGAATCCATTATTCCAGACCGTAAATTAAGTATTAGCCGTGGTGGCATAGCTCCTTTGGGTTTGTATAGAGATATTTGGATTTTTAGCCAAATTACGACCATACTTAAAAAGCATAAACTTGATATCACCACGCCAATTCAAGATATTCCGGAAGCGGTATTGCATATTTTATTGTATGGGGATGATGAGATTTATGAAATAAAATCAAAAACTACGCCCGGCCAAAGTTGGTCATCGGCGTATGAGGGTATTATTAATTTCTTGAAACGTCAACAAGAAACTGGCTCAGATAAAATTCAGGATTGGCTTAAAGATTATATGCATGCGGGTACTTGTCCTGAATGTGCAGGCGCAAGATTGAAAAAAGAATCTTTGCACTTTATCATTGACCATAAAAATATTTCTGAGCTTGCTCAACTCGATATCACGCTTTTGGCCGATTGGTTTACTGACTTAGAATCGAGATTAAGCAATCGTCAAAACCAAATTGCGGCAGAAATTTTAAAAGAAATTAGAAAACGAATTGGCTTTTTGTTGGATGTAGGGTTGGAATATTTAACCCTCGATCGGCCATTGAGAACACTTTCTGGTGGAGAGGCGCAACGTATTCGTTTGGCTACACAAATTGGTACCCAATTGGTTGGCGTTTTGTATATTTTAGATGAACCTAGTATTGGTTTGCATCAGCGCGACAATGTAAAATTGATTGCAGCGCTTCAAAATTTAAGAGACCTTGGCAATACCGTAATTGTTGTGGAACACGACAAAGACATGATGTTGGCTTGTGATTATATCATTGACATCGGTCCTGGGGCTGGTCGTCATGGGGGGCAAGTGGTAGGAGAGGGGACACCTGAAGCATTTTTAAAGTTACACAGTACTACCGCGGCTTATTTAAATGGGGAATGTAAAATTGCGATTCCCGAAAAACAAAGGGCGGGCAATGGGCATCAATTGGTATTGTCGGATTGTACTGGTCATAACCTAAAAAATGTAACCCTCACCATTCCTTTAGGGAAAATGGTGACCATCACTGGGGTGTCGGGAAG
>JBIKPL010000482.1:0-2624 GCA_044357485.1 Cytophagales bacterium | reverse complement strand
TGCTGCAGACGTCAATATGGATGTGGTAAAATTAGAAAAAGCACCCAAAATAGCCGTATATTCTCCCAAAACCAAACAACCTTGGGATGATGCCGTGACGATGGTATTGACTTATGCAGAAATTCCATATACGGTCATTTTTGACGATGAAGTGATGTACAACGAACTTCCTAAATTTGATTGGCTGCACTTACACCACGAAGATTTCACAGGTCAATATGGCAAGTTTTATGCTTCCTACGCCAATGCATCGTGGTACCAAGAGCAACAACGCTCCTATGAAGAATCGGCACGTAAACATGGTTTTCAAAAAGTGTCGCAACTCAAACTTGCCACCGTTAAAAAAATCAAAGAATTCGTCACGGGTGGTGGCTTTTTATTTGCCATGTGCTCGGCTACAGACACCTACGATATCGCACTATCGGCAGAAGGAACAGACATTTGCGAACAAATGTATGATGGTGACCCCGCAGATCCCAATGCACAAAACAAATTAGATTTCACCAAAACCCTTGCCTTTAGAAATTTCAATTTAGTGAGAAGTCCTTACGAATACGAATATTCGAATATTGACAACAATAAAATAGAGCGGGGTTTAAGTGAAGACAACGATTACTTTAATTTGTTTCAATTTTCAGCCAAATGGGACCCAATACCGACCATGCTCACCCAAAACCACACCAGTTCAATCAAAGGATTTATGGGTCAAACCACAGGATTTAAGAAAAAACTTATCAAATCAGAAGTGGTCATTATGGGTGAAAACACCTCTATTGGAGAAGCTAAATATGTACACGGAACTATTGGAAAAGGGTTTTGGACGTTCTATGGAGGTCATGATCCTGAAGATTATGAACATTTTGTAGGAGAAGAACCGACAGACCTAAATCTACATGCCAATTCTGCTGGTTACAGGTTAATTTTAAACAATATCCTATTTCCAGCGGCTAAGAAAAAGAAACAAAAAACTTAGTTAGTGATGAGGTTTGAGTGTTTAGTTTTGAGTAATCAACTAAAAATTATAATCATCATTTAAATATTTACAACTATAAAATAGTGTTGGCTTGAATTTAGAAAATACTAAACATTCATAACTCAACACTAACCACTAAAAAAATGAAAGTACTGATACTGGCCGGAGGATTCGGCACAAGATTGAGCGAAGCAACGGACAACAAGCCTAAACCTATGGTGGAAATTGGTGGTAAACCAATTCTATGGCACATTATGAAATCGTATTCAGAACACGGCTTTAATGAGTTTGTGATTTTATTAGGCTATAAAAGTTATGTCATCAAAGAATTTTTCGCCAATTATTTTCTACACCAAAGTGACATTACCATTGACCTTAAAAATAACAGCACCGAAGTGCATGACAACTTTTCAGAAAACTGGAAAGTAACCTTGATTGACACAGGCTTAAACACTTTTACAGGAGGAAGAATTAAAAGAGCAGCCAAATACATTGGCAATGAACCTTTTTTATTGACTTATGGTGACGGCGTGTGTGATGTAAACATCGCTGATACCGTAAAATTTCACCAAGCCCATGGCAAATTAATCACCATGACCGCCATTCAACCAGAAGGCCGATTTGGTGCATTAGGGATTGAAAACGATGCCACCATTCATTCATTTTTAGAAAAACCCAAAGGCGATAACGCTTGGATCAATGGAGGCTTTTTTGTTTGTCAACCAGAAGTAGTAGACTACATTGACGGCGACACTACAATTTTTGAAAAAGAACCACTTGAAAAACTGGCTTCAGAAGGAAACTTAAAAGCCTATAAACACAATGGCTTTTGGCAGTGTATGGACACGCTACGCGACAAAAACAAGTTGGAAGAGCTCTGGGAAACAGGTACGCCTCCTTGGAAAAACTGGTAGGATATATCAAATTAAGGTCGTTGAGTTTTTTAATCTCGACGACCTTCTTTTTATTTTATTAAAAGTCAACACATTACATAGTCCTCATAATTATCGGGAGTAATGATGGCTAATTTTGCATCAGGATAAGCATTTCTGAAACTAAGGCTAATTTTATTGTTACGTTTCCCTCCTTTTTGGTCTTCTCTCGCCGTTGTTGGTCTTCTTGACCAACAAAAGATGGTTTGATAAACTAAGGTAATTCATAAAAATGCATTCAGATTGAGTAAAATAAAAATATGAGTTTAGTTCATAGATTTGTTTGTCAAGAAGTCTAACAATGGCAAAAAGTTATTAAACTTTGACAATACTAAGTTATCAATTTATTTCAAATTCTTTTTTTGTTTTGCTGGGGGTAAAAAATTCTCTCCAGTTACTACATTTTTACCGGTTTGTTCTTCAAGCCTCAATCGGGCTTCTTTAGCTATTGTTCCACCTTTTTTGCTTGCTTTTGCATTTTCTTGCAAGCCTTTTGCTTCATCTGTTTCTGCAATTTGCCTAGTGGATAGTTCCGCAAGAGCTGTAAAAATCAATTCGGCTTCACTCATGTGATCACGTAGATTTTGAGATTGTAAACCTTTCAAATCTTTATGTTTTTTCACCGTCAATCCAGTCCATTCTTGATGAATAATATTTGTGAGCATAGCAAATTCGTCTGCTTTTTCAACGCCACTTACTTTCCAATAATCAGTTAACTT
>JBIKPL010000481.1:0-2625 GCA_044357485.1 Cytophagales bacterium | reverse complement strand
CTACAAATCAATTTCAAAAATATTTAACCTTAAAAATGAGGACATTATGTTTTTACGTATGTAAATTCACATTTTTACCTTTGAAAATTCATGTGATTTCTTTGAAAGTTTATATGAATTTAAGGGCGTACTGCAAGTTGGGTTAATTTTTCAACGGCTATTTCTTTGCCTTTGGTAGGATTTGAAATAGGCGTATATAAAATAAAACCATTTTTAAATTGTGTAAACGTACATGGAATAGTATCTCCTTTTTGGGTTATAAAAAAATCTTTTGCATTTAATGCATTAGCAATTAACATACATAACAACGGGAATAGGTGAAAGCGATATCTTTTCATACAAAATAAATTAAAGAGTTTAGAAATACAAATGAATCATATTTCAAAAATAATAAACAAAAACAATAAACGAAACTTTTCGTAAATTTATTTTTACGAAAAGTTTCGATTAAAACAAAAATCTACTTATTTAATAACGATTCGTAAGCTTCATGTTTCGTAGCAAAATTAAAAGAAACCAATACCTCGTTCATCGCCTTGGTAATGTTGTCGTTACACAAATTTCCAATACTGCCTTCATGTGAATGCTGCATATTGGTATTGGCTACAAATTGATTGGCGTCAATTTCTGCACCCACTTGCTTGTAGGCATCCCTGAACGGCACCCCACCCAACACCAATTCATTCACACGTTCTACGCTAAACATGTATTTGTATTTTTCATCTTCCACAATGCCTGTTTTGATGATGATGTTTTCAAACATATAATGGGCAATGTTCAAACAATCATTCAAGTCATTGAAAGCTGGCAGGAAGTTTTCTTTGATCAACTGTAAATCACGGTGATAACCTGAAGGCAAATTGGTGGTCATCATAAAAATCTCATTCGGCAACGCCTTGATTTTATTGCATTTAGAACGAATCAATTCAAAAACATCAGGATTTTTTTTGTGTGGCATAATGCTCGAACCGGTCGTTAATTCATCCGGGAAAGCTAAAAAAGCAAAGTTTTGGCTGTTGTACAAACATACATCCATCGCCATTTTTGCCAAAGTGGCTGCAATTGAGGCCAAAGCTGCTGCTACCAATTGTTCCGTTTTACCACGTCCCATTTGGGCATAAACCACATTGTAATTCAAGTCATCAAAACCTAACAACTTTGTAGTAAGCGTGCGGTTTAATGGAAAAGAAGAACCGTATCCAGCGCCTGAGCCCAGAGGATTTTTATTCGAAACTTTATACGCGGCCTGAAGCACCGTCAAATCATCGACCAAACTTTCTGCATACGCCCCAAACCATAACCCAAAAGAAGAAGGCATGGCCACCTGAAGGTGCGTATAGCCTGGAATTAAAGCCGCTTTGTGTTTTTCAGACAAAGAGATAAACAAATTAAACAGTTGACTTACGCCGCCAACGGTATGTTCAATCGCATCCCTGATGTATAATTTTAAATCGACCAAAACCTGGTCATTTCTAGAACGACCGCTATGGATCTTTTTACCCACTTCACCCAAACGTTTGGTGAGCAACAATTCTACTTGAGAGTGCACATCTTCTACACCATCTTCAATGATGAATGTGCCGTTTTTAATCTCTGCATAAATATTTCTCAATTCCGCAAGCAAGATTACCAATTCCTCTTTTTCAAGTAAATGGATACTTTCCAACATCGTGATATGCGCCATAGAACCCATCACATCCGATGCTGCCAAAAGCAAATCCATTTCACGGTCACGCCCTACGGTAAAGCGTTCAATTTCTTTGTTTACGTTAGTATCTTTTTGCCAGAGTTTCATGTTTTGAAGTTTACAGTTGTCGGTTTAGAGTTATCAGTTTACAGACTTTGTCTTAAAGAATTTTAAAATTAATACTTTTCTTAAAGTATATAGGTCTAAATTAAATTTATTCGTCAATATCTTGCTTTAAAATTTTCCAATACCCTGTTTTATCAGACCCAACCCGCTCAATATACCTCTTTTCTTTAAGTTTGGAGATATAATTTTCAATAGAACGTTTCGTCAATTGAAGTTTTTCGGCTATTTCATCCGCTGTAATTTTATTGTTGTCAAGAATAAGTACGATAGTTTTATACATATCTACACCGAATAACTCCTTGAAATACACCGAATTCAGTGATAGTATCAGTCATGATTTCTTTATTTGTAAAATAAAATGTGGCTATATTACAGTCTATATTGGGTTCAAAAACAGGATTGGTGTAGCGAGTATAAGAGTGCTATAAGTTCTCTTTATCAAAGACAAGTGAAGCACTAAAAAGTAAATGTTTAAACATTTAAGTTTCTACGCCATAAGATACCAAAAAAATCACCTTTTGCAGCGATGCTTGCTTTTTTGTCTTTTTCGCCTTTATTGCTGATTAGCGTTCAACAAAGCAACTATCCTATATCAACACGCAATAAGACGGCACTAACAAACAAATGTATTTATGGAAGGTGTAGCATTAATGCTAACATTTGTTGGTGAAGAACACCAAAGGCAGGGAACATAAGTCCATTGCGTATTTTTCCTCGCGTGAAAAAATTAATACACACCACTAGTTTGCAAGCAAACGGATTACAAATACTATGATACTGCTTCCGAATTGCAAATTCGGAAGAGCAGGAGA
>JBIKPL010000134.1:0-7451 GCA_044357485.1 Cytophagales bacterium | reverse complement strand
GCTTCTTACCGGTATGTTTTGTAGGTTAGGATTGGTAGAACTTAGTCGTCCTGTGGCTGCCACCGCTTGGTTGTAGGAGGTATGTATTCTGCCATCGATTGGGTAAATTAATTCAGGCAAAGCATCTACGTAAGTAGATTTAAGCTTTTGCATTTCCCTGTATTCTAAAATGTCTCGTATAATTTTGTGTTCAAAAGCCAACTTGGATAAAATTTCTTCTCCGGTGGCATACTGACCTGTTTTGGTTTTTTTTGCTTTCGGGTCTAATTTTAATTTATCGAATAGTACTTCTCCCATTTGTTTGGGAGATGCAATGTTGAATTTTACACCGGCCTCTTCATGAATTTGACTTTCCAAGATGCTGATATCTTTGCCTAATAAAATAGAAAATTCTTTAAGGGCTGGCACATCAATTTTTACGCCTTCTCTTTCCATGTTGGCCAATACTTTTATCAACGGACTCTCCACCTCTTTGAAGAGTTTGACCAAGCCTAATTGTTCGAGTTCGGGTGTAAAGAGGTGTTTTAATTGAAGGGTAATGTCGGCATCTTCTCCTGCATATTCGGCAATTTCTGCTATCGCGATATCGCGCATATTGCCCTGGCCTTTGCCTTTTTTGCCGATCAAATCGGTGATCGATACAGGCTTGTATCCCAAATAGGTTTCTGCCAAAACATCCATTCCATGACGTGTATCGGGGTCGATAAGGTAATGCGCAAGCATCGTATCAAACAATTCTCCTCCTACTTCAATGCCATAATTTTTCAAGATTAAAATGTCGAATTTAATATTTTGACCTATCTTACTAATGGATTTATTTTCAAGTACTTCTTTAAAGGTGTTAACAATCTCTTGTGCTGCTAACTGGTCTGCTGGTATGGGTACATAGTAGGCTTCTCCTTCGGTATAGGAAAAGGAAAGACCAACCAAGGTGGCATTGATGGTGTCTAAACTTGTGGTTTCTGTATCAAAACAAAACTCTTTTTGTTTAAGTAAATAACTAATCAAACCTTGATGCAAGTCGGGCGTATCCATGATATGGTACGTGTGCATGGTGTTGTCAATGGTTTTATACGTTACTCTTTCGGGTACTATTTCTTCTGTATTGGTGGCTTCGTTGACCACATAAGTATTGGCAATGGGCGCATCAAATAAACCCAATTGGCCTTGTTTAGCAGCTGCGGTAGGTTTGGCAAAAGTGGTGGAAGGTAATTCTTCTCCAAATACTCTTTTATGTATATTTCTGAATTCGAGTTCCTCAAACAAGGGTACCAAATGCTCTTTGATAGCACCGGTATACATCATTGCTGTTTCATCAAATGCAATGGGTACGTCTAAGAAAATTGTTGCCAACTCTTTAGACATCAATCCTTGCGCGGCAAAGGTTTCTACGTTTTCGCGCAATTTCCCTTTGAGCTCATGGCTATTGGCAATGAGGTTTTCTATGGAACCATATTCTTCAATTAATTTTACCGCTGTTTTTGCCCCAATGCCGGGTATGCCAGGAATATTGTCGACCGCATCGCCTTGTAAACCAAGGATGTCGCGCACTTGGTCGACATGTTTGATGCCGAATTTTTGACATACTTTTTCGATGTCATAAATCTCTGGACCATTGCCCATAAATGCCGGACGATACACAAAAATATGTTCTTCCACCAATTGGCCATAATCTTTATCTGAAGTCATCATATATACTTCAAAGTCTTCACGAGCAGCTTTTTTGGCGAAAGTTCCGATGATGTCATCGGCTTCAAAGCCGGGCAAAATTAAAATCGGAATCCCAAAACCACGAATCAATTCCATACAAATAGGAATGGCAATGGTAATGTCTTCGGGTTGTTCTTGTCTGTTGGCTTTATAGTCTGAAAACTGTTCGTTTCTAAAAGTACCTCCTGGGGAATCAAATCCTACGGCAATATGGGTAGGTTTTTCTTTGTTAATGATTTCTAAAAGGGTATTTAAAAATCCAAATGCAGCACCTGTATTCATGCCTTTAGAGTTGATTCGAGGGGTTTTACTAAAAGCAAAATGAGCCCGGTAAATTAAGGCCATGGCATCGAGCAAAAAGAGTTTTTTAGAAGGCATATTTTTAGTTTTCAGTTGTCAGTTGAGCGTTTTCAGTTTTCAGTTTACTTTGAGCGTTTTCCGTTAACAGTACTTCGCTGTAATTTTCTGTGATTACAAATAAAAGTCTTTCGTGAGTGAAAAGGAAATGTTTGTGATGTTATTTGAGATAAAGTTTAGCTGATCATCGCGGTCTCTCCAAGTAACCAATGTTGTTAAGTTAAGGTTTTTTGTAATTTTAATATCCCTGACAATCTGCTTAATCCGTCAAATCTGTGTGCAATTTTGTTTTTATGCTTAGTCAAAGAATAAAAACTTGGAACGCAGATCAAGCGGATAATCGATGCTCTTTTCTTAACTTAAAGACATTGTACAAGCAACGGCAACAATCAGCTATTAAGAAATTCTCGACCAGTTACTGGCATTTTTATCTTGGGAATCTACTTGTTGTCGTATCCGTTCATTTTGCACTTGGCTTAAATGTGGGTCGGTTGCCAATATGTTTTCTACCGCTTCACGAGCCAGTTTTACAATATGGCCATCTTTGGCTAAATCGGTGATGAGTAAATCCAAGACCCCACTTTGTTGGGTGCCTGCCAAATCTCCTGGTCCTCTGAGTTTTAAGTCTACATCAGCAATTTCAAAACCATTGTCGGTCTGTACCATGGTTTCTAGTCGGGTTCTGCCATCAGTACTTATTTTATTGCTCGACATCAAGATGCAATACGATTGCTCAGCTCCACGCCCCACCCTTCCTCTCAACTGATGTAGTTGAGATAAACCAAATCGTTCAGCATTTTCTATGACCATCACGGAAGCATTGGGAACATTTACGCCCACTTCAATTACCGTGGTAGCCACCATTAGCTGCGTTTCTCCTCTCACAAAGCGTTGCATTTCAAAATCTTTGTCTTTGGGTTTCATTTTGCCATGTACAATGCTGATTAAATTATCTGGAAAAGCACGGGTAATGCTTTCAAAGCCATCCATTAAATCTTTTAAATCAAGCTTGGCAGATTCTTCAATTAATGGGTATACGATATATATTTGACGGCCCTTTTTGATTTCATCTTTCATGAATCCAAATACGGCTAATCGATGTGCGTCTTTTCTGTGAACGGTTTTAATAGGTTTTCTGCCCGCAGGCATTTCATCGATAACGGAGGCATCGAGGTCGCCATACAAAGTCATGGCTAAGGTTCTTGGAATAGGGGTGGCGGTCATCACCAAAATATGGGGTGGTATGCCGTCTTTGTTTTTACCCCAAAGTTTGGCTCTTTGGGCTACCCCAAAACGATGTTGTTCGTCTATAATACAAAGACCAAGGTTATTAAACTGCACTACATCTTCTAATAGCGCATGCGTGCCAACCAAAAGTTTGAGTTCTCCATTTTGTAAGGCTTCATGGATTTTAACCCTTTCCGATTTTTTGGTTGATCCTGTTAATTTAGCGATAGCAATGCCGAGCGCTTCTGCAAAAACTTTAAGACCGGTATAATGCTGGTCGGCCAATATCTCTGTGGGCGCCATAATACAAGCTTGCGATTGGTTGTCGATTGCCATTAACATACAAATAAAGCCAACAATGGTTTTGCCACTTCCCACATCACCTTGTAAAAGGCGGTTCATTTGTTTGCCAGAACACATATCACCATATATTTCACGTACCACACGTTTTTGGGCATTGGTCAAATCGAATGGTAAATGCGATTTGTAAAATTCATTTACCAAAGGAATAGACCTAAAAACTTGTCCTCTAAAAGTGTTTTTTCGGAATACTTTTAGGCTGATGAGTTTGAGTTGAATGTAAAATAATTCCTCAAATTTTAACCTGTTTTTTGCCGCTTCGAGCCATGTCAAATCTTTGGGAAAATGAATATGTTGAACGGCTAGTTTTTTAGAAGCTAATTGGTAGGTTGAACTTAGCTCCTCTGGCAAGGTTTCGCGAACTTGTGGTAAAGCAATTTCGAGTAATTTGTATTGTAATTTGGCAATGCCTTTGCTATCGAGGTTGAAGTTTCTGAGTTTTTCGGTACTGTGGTAAACGGGTTGTAAAAAGCCTACTTTTTGTGCCGCTTTAGCGATGGTATCCAGTTCAGGATGTGGAATATTGAAGTGGTTATGGTATAAGTTTGGCTTGCCAAAAACCACAAATTCTGCACCGATGGCCAATTGTTTTTCGACCCATGCAATTCCTTGAAACCATACCAATTCTACTGCACCTGTGTCGTCAATGAAGGTGGCGACTAGGCGTTTTTTGAATTTTTCGCCTATGGTTTCAAACGAAATAATTTTGCCACGCAATTGTACAAAAGGCATGGATTCATTGATTTCTCTAATTTTATGGATCACCGAACGATCTTCGTACCGGAAAGGGTAGTGTTGTATAAGGTCACCATAGGAAAAAATTCGCAACTCTTTTTGGAGCACAGTAGCACGTTGAGGCCCTACGCCTTTTAAAAATTCAATTTTGGTTTCGAAGAAATTGGCCATAGGTTAAAAATTATATCGAATTCAAATTTAAAAAAATATTTTCATTAACCTTGCTTAAGTTTTAATTAATAGAAAGTGTTGCAAAAGTATACATTCTTGAATTGGTTTGATTCAATATTTGAGTCATTAAGTCTGCAGAAACGCCTTAATACTAGACAGCGTTTAGATTACACACCCTGATTTTTTTACTTTATTAAGATTATAAGGTTAAATTTATTGAATGAATTTTGATTTGGTATTTTAATTATTTGCGCGAATCTGCCGAGGCACAGCCGAGCGTTCAATGTCCTTAAGTTAAGGATTTTTGTAGTTTTTATTCTAGTCCTCGTTTGCAACGAGGATTTTAGTACTAGCGTTTCCAACGCCGCTAAAACAGAATATCTTCTAGTCCTCGTTTACAACGAGGATTTTAGTAATGGCGTTTCCAAATATTCTAGTCCTCGTTTGCAACGAGGATTTTAGTACTGGCGTTTCCAACGCCGCTAAAACAGAATATCTTCTAGTCCTCGTTTACAACGAGGATTTTTAGTATTGGCGTTTCCAACGCCAGCCAACAAGTCAAACAGTTAAGCCAATGGACTTGGCGTTCTTTTGCATGAAAAAATTAATACACACAACTAATTTGTAAGAAAAAGGATTGAAAATCCTATGATACTGCTTCCGAATTGCAAATTCGGAAGAGCAGAATTCGGAAAAGCAGAAAGCAGGCTATTTGACATTTTCAATGTCGAATCCCTATCGTAGGATTTTCAATCAGGCTTTATACATTTCGGATTGAAAATCCTGCGATACTGCTTCCGAATTGCAATTTCAAAGTCGTTAAGTTAAGGAAAAAAATCAGCGATAATCCGTTTTATCCTCTTGATCCGCGTTCCAAGTTTTTATACTTTGACAAAACATAAAAACAAAATTGAACACAGATTTGGCGGATTAAGCGGGTTATCACGGATTTTAAAGTATCAAAATGCTTAACTTAACGACATTGAATTGCAAATACCGAAGAGCAGCGTAAATTAATTGAACCATTTGTTCTTATATTTCCGTTCAAGTTTTATAAATTTGAATAATAAAAATTATTCTAATCATGATACATAAAACCATAGCCATACCAGAACAGGATTTAGGTTTATTTCTAGCGCTTATTAAACGATTTCGTTGGAAAGAAGAAATTCCAACTAGCCCACAAACCATCCCAACATGGCATAAAGCTGTTATTGACAAAACCTTAAAGAACTTACAGGACAATTCACAATCAGCGAAGCCTTGGGAGCAATTAAAACAAGCATTAGACAATGAAAACGTTTAAAATAATTGTTACTGCTGAAGCCGAAAGAGATTTAAGAGATGCTATAAAATGGTATAATGAACAACAAAATGGATTAGGAAACATATTTTACAAAACCGTTAGTAAATCTTTTTCCACTATCAAATAAAATCCACTTGCGTTTGAAAATAGGTATGCAGACACGAGAACTTTTACAATCCAAAATTTCCCTTTTCTAATACATTATATTATTTTTAACAACTACATTTATATTTTAAACATATTACACACTTCAAAAATTTGGCTTAAATAATTTTCATAGTAACCCTCAGTAAGTAGCAATTTTCGCCCTTGTTGGGTGTTTCTCCTTCAACAAAGCAACTATCCTATATCAACACGCAATACAATAAGACGTCACTAACAAATGTATTTATGGAAGGTGTAGCATTAATGCTAACATTTGTTGGTGAAGAACACCAAGGCAGGGAACATAAGTCCATTGCGTATTTTTCCTTGCGTGAAAAAATTAATACACACAATTATTTGCAAGCAAACGGATTATAAATCCTGCGATACTGCTTCCGAATTGCAAATTCAAAGTCGTTTAATTAAAAAGTCTTGTTTCTTTTAAATCCGTGATGATCCGCTTAATCCGCCAAATCTGTGTGCAATTTTGTTTTTATTCTTTATCAAAGAATAAAAAAATGGAACGCTGATTGAGCGGATTGTACAGATTGACGCTGATTTTATCTTAACTAAACGGCTTTAAATTGCAAATTCGGAAAAGCAGTATCTAATAATTAAATCATTTAGAATGATATGAATAATTAGTATATTCGCATCAAATTATGATAAGAATAACTGGATTAATCAAATCATTATGACTAATAAACCAACATATATTCATCAATTAAAAGAATGGCCCAATTTCATTTATGATGAGGCTAAAGTGTTGCCTTTACTATCAGCGGTGAGGCTCAAACAGGGTTTATTGCTAGGTAAAATGTATAATATTGGATTTGACCTTCAAAATCAAGCAGTGTTAAACACAATTACGCTAGACATTTTAATGAATAGCGAGATAGAAGGTGAAATTTTAAATCAATCAGAAGTTCGTTCCTCGGTGGCTAATAAATTGGGACTAGCGTTAGACTCAGATGAACAAGTTGGGCATTATGTTGAAGGGGTTGTTGAAATGATGTTAGACGCTACTCAAAATTATAACGATAAATTAACTTCAGAAAAACTATTTGGTTGGCATGCTGCACTTTTCCCTACTGGGTATAGCGGAAAAGAAAAAATTAATGTGGCTAAATACAGAAAACATGAAATGGTGGTAAAATCAGGTTTGTTAGGAAAAGAAAAAATCCACCTGATTGCTCCTAGCCATAGTGCCGTAAAAGCCGAAATGACCCTGTTTATCAATTGGTTTAATACCTCAAATGAAGACTCTATTATTAAAGCTGCCAAAGCTCATTTGTGGTTTGAAACCATTCACCCATTCGACGATGGAAATGGCAGAATTGGAAGGGCCTTAACTGACCTGTTATTAGCGAGGTCGGATAATAACAAGCAACGGTTTTATTCGATGAGTGCTGCAATATTAAAAAAAAGAAAAAGATATTAT
>JBIKPL010000133.1:0-7454 GCA_044357485.1 Cytophagales bacterium | reverse complement strand
AAAGTACAAAGTACAAAGTACAAAGTACAAAGTACAAAGTACAAAGTACAAAGTACAAAGTACAAAGTTTCGCTACGCGAAACTTTGTTTACCTAATACTTAATACCTAAGACTTAATACCTACGACTTAATACCTAATATCCTGCACCTAAAATACGTTTGCAATAAGCCTAATTTGTAGTAATCAAAAACATATAAATTTATTGGGCCGTACACTAAACTCAACTTTAACAACGGCTTTAACAACCAATATATATACCAATTGAGCGAAAGTAAACCCAAGCGCTCTATTTTTTTATAAAACCTCAACACCCCGACCTGATCCACAAAAAGCTGTTGATCAGAAACATAATCCAAAATAGCTACTAAATTTGAAATCCCATTTTCTGTTTTCTGCAAATAAACAGCATTGCTTTCTATATCTCCATTTAAAATGGCATTATCGATATGGGTAATTGAAACCATTTTTTTAAGTAATTCAAACCCAAACAAGGTATCTTCATGACCATAACCGCTAATTTTTTCTTCAAACAAATTTTCCGCCAACAAACTACGTGCTATCATAAAATTATTGGTCATAAAAGAAACATTGGGTTTTAAATTACGAGTAATTGCACAATTGCTTTCTCTAAAGGTGCCATATTTCCAACTTAAAAATTGCGTAGCAGAAGGACAGTTCGATGGATATATTCGTCCACCACAAACTACTTTGGTTTTAGGGCTAATCGTTGCAAGGTAATTCAGCAAAAAATCATCTTTTACAACCACTGCATCGCAATCTAAAAAAAGCAGATAAGGCTGGTTTGTATAATTCAAAAAAAGATTTCTAATTTTAGCCCTCCCAATATTTTTTTCTAATTGAACATACTGTGTTCGATCAGTTATTTCACCATTCAAAAGCCTAAATTCAGGAGAAGAACAATCATCAATCAAAATAATATCGATGTTGTACGCTTGATTTTGCGATTGCCTATACAATTCCTTTACCAAAGGCCTTATGTCAAAATTATATATGGGAATACAAATGGAAATCATTTCAGTTTATTTTTGACAAAATTTGCCTTTACAATTATACAATAAAAATAAATGGCAAAACACTTGAACGATAGCAAGCATCGCTTTATTCATCTAAAAAAACAAAGCCTCTAGCATCCTCGTCTACAAAATCAACTACTTTCCCAATCAAATGCATCGTATCCTTTTTAGCAATATATACCTGAATACCATCTAATTCGTACACTTTATCTTGTGCATTAGCGGTATCAAAACCAAGCAAAAAACCTATTCCGGCGCAGCCACTGCCTTTCACCCCCAAACGAAGGCCATAATGAGCCGGAATATTTTTATGCATAAAAATATCTTTAATTTCCGTCAAAGCTTTCGCACTAATTTTTACCGGTAGTTTGTGGTGAATATCAAAAGTCATGGGCTACAATTTGTGTGTAAAAATATCTAAAAAAAAACTTTATTCACTTTTAATCAGATAATTCTTAAATTGCTCCTTCAAATTAATTCTTATTTCTGACCACTGATCATTTAAAAATGGAATATTTAGGCGACTTTATTAAAATTTTACTTCCTGCTGGTGTAGTACTTTATGCCATGGTTATTACTGTAAAATCATTTTTAAATAATGATTTCGAAAAAAAATTAGTAGATATTAAAGTAAAGTCTACCGCAACGATTTTACCGATAAGGCTTCAAGCCTACGAAAGGGTATGTTTATTATTGGAAAGAATTTCTCCAGCCAATATCATTGTGAGATTGAATGTTACAGAAATGAATGCATCTCAATTACACCAATTATTAAATGCAGAAATCCGAAATGAATTTAACCACAACTTATCTCAGCAAATGTACATTAGTGATCAAGCTTGGATTGCGATCAAAAATGCTGTAGAAGAAACCATTAGCTTAATCAATGCGGCTGCCTCCGAAACAGCCCCAGATGCCCGAGGAATAGAATTGGCCAGACGAATTATTGAAAAGAATATTGCGAGCCAAGCACAAACCATAGATTTGGCTTTATTATTTATCAAAAATGAAATCAGGGAAATATTTTGATTTTATTAAGAATAAATATAACTTTGGACATAGTATATTTTAAAATATTTTATCACAAAATAAATATTGGCAAGATACTTGTAAGTGCATAACCATCACAACTAAACACCACTGCTATGCCAATCATTTAATTAATTGAAAAAATCCAAAATTCCTTCACTGGAGTTTTGGGTTTTTGCTTTTATTGTATTTCATTTGTAAACAATTGAACTATGATTAAATCAACGCAACTATATTTCCGATTTTATAAACAAGCCTAAAGGCCTTCGGTAATTTGTTGCATTTGTGTATAAATTTCAAAGGTCCTCTTCAAGGGACCTTTTTTCATTACCATTAAATCCGTAAAAATGAAGGTAGCTATACAAGGCGGAAATGCATCATTTCATGACATTGCAACAAGATTTTATTTTGAAAAGAATTTTGGAATCGCAAAACCTGACTTAATTTGCTGCAATACCTTTAAAGAAGTTTTTGAACACCTTATTTCAGGCGAAGCCGATTATGCAGCATTGGCTATTGAAAATTCTATCGCTGGAAGCATATTGGGCAATTATAAATTACTTCAACAATACGATGTAAAAATCATTGGAGAAATTAAATTAAGAATCATTTTAGATTTAATGGCGCTTCCCAATCAAAAAATAGAAGATATTCATACCGTTCGTTCTCATTATATGGCCTTATTGCAATGTGATGATTTATTGTCGCAATTCCCCCACCTCAAACACGAAGAGGCTATCGACACGGCTGATAGTGCAAGAGATATTCGACGTGACCATCAATTGGGAGTGGCGGCCATTGCAAGCAGAATTGCCGCAGAAGATTACCAACTCAACATTATTGCTTCGGGCATCGAGGACGACAAACAAAATTATACACGATTTTTTATACTGTCAAGAAATGAAGTTGTAGAAAATCCTGAGAAAGCGACCTTGAGTTTTCAATTACAAAACGAAACAGGAAGCTTGAGTAATGTACTCAGTATGTTTAATGAATTTGATGTCAATTTAACTAAAATCCAATCTTTGCCACGCATTGGTTTTCATGATGAATATACATTTCATATTGATTGTGATTGGAAAGACTATACCGACTACAAAGAAAGTATCCGAAAAATTAAAACGATGGTTTCGGAGTTGAAAATATTAGGGGAATATAAAAAAGGGGACATACACAACGCATGGTAATACCTATCGCAAATAGATTAAAACAAGTAGAAGACTACTACTTCGTTAAAAAATTAGAAGAAATTGCTAAGCTCAATGCAGAAGGCAAAAATATCATCAATTTTGGGATAGGAAATCCTGACATGATGCCATCAAAGGCAACCATAGCCGCGTTAAATACTGCAGCTGAAAACCCAAAAAATCATGGTTACCAACCTTATAGAGGCATGCCTGAATTAAGGCAAGCAGTAGCTGATTTTTACCACAAAACCTATGGCGTAAGCCTTGACCCAGCGACTGAAATACTTCCATTATTGGGCTCTAAAGAAGGTATTTTGCATTTAAGCATGGCATTTTTAAATGCTGGAGACCAAGTGTTGGTTCCGAATCCTGGTTATCCAACGTATAGTTCTAATGCCAATTTGGTGGAAGCCGAAATCGTGTATTATGATTTAAAAGATGAAAACAATTGGCAACCAGATTTAGAGGCTATTAAAAAGCTAGATTTATCTAAAGTGAAAATCATGTGGCTTAATTATCCTCACATGCCAACCGGCACACCTGCCGACCCCATCATTTTAAAACAAATTGTAGATTTTGCCAAAACGTACAAAATACTAATCTGTTTTGACAATCCTTACAGCCTAGTATTAAACAAAACAGCACCATTAAGTTTATTGTCTATTGAAGGCGCTAAAGATGTTTGTGTAGAGCTGAATTCTTTAAGTAAATCATTTAACATGGCTGGCTGGAGAATAGGCATGATGATTGGGCGTGCTGATTATTTGGGTGCTGCGCTTAAAGTGAAAAGCAATATAGATTCGGGTATGTTTTTACCTGTTCAAAAAGCCGCCATTGAAGCATTAAACAACTCTGATGAGTGGCATGCAGCACGCAATCAAGTGTATGAAAGCAGGAGAAATTGGGTTTACAAAATTTTTGATTTGTTAGGATTTAGCTATTCAACCGACCAAGTGGGGATGTTTGTATGGGCAAAAGCGCCTGATTCAATAGAAAACATACCGGCATTTTCTGACCAAATCTTGCATAATGCCAATGTATTTATTACCCCAGGCGTTATTTTCGGATCCAACGGGGAGCGTTTTTTACGCATTTCACTATGTGTGCCAGAAGAAAAAATGGAAGAAGCTTATGGCAGAATTAGTGCTTGGCTCGCTTAAATGACGAGTAAAACAACCTAATAAAATACAGAATGCCTTGGTTATTAGTTTATAGCCAAGGCATTTTTTATTAGCAGAGAAACATCAATTGATTGCCTATGGCCTAAAACAAGCAATCAATTCATCTAAACCTTGTTCTACGGTAATTTCGTTGGCTAAAATTTTGATTTCAATGAGATGCCAATGTTGTTTGATGCCAGGAATTGCAAAAAACATTTCTTCCAATCGATTGGGCAATTCGGTTTTAAGTCGTGCTACTTTTTGCTCTTGTCTATTTTTTAATATTAGTCCATTTGAAGTGAGTTCTTTTTCTTTGGCTAAAATTTCAGCTACTATTTCGGCCATTCCCATTTGCGTTTTGGTAGAAGAGAGCAACACTTTTTTATGTTCGTGCAATAAATTTAATGCGCCTTCATAATAGCATTTAGATTCGAGGGCGAGTGCTATAGTAGCTTCCTCCGCTTTATTGATAACAATTAAATCCGCTTCTTCAATAATTCCTTTTTTGATGCCTTGTAAATCATCGCCCCCACCAGGCAACAGCATTACCATAAAATAGTCGACTAAATTTTTAACTTGAATTTCAGACTGCCCCACCCCAACAGTTTCAATTATGATAAAGTCGTACCCAGCCGCTTCACAAAGAAGAATACTTTCTGCCGTACAACGGCCAACGCCACCCAATAAATTTGAAGAAGGAGATGGCCTAATAAATACCTCCTCCATCGCTGACAATTGCGACATTCGGGTTTTATCCCCTAAAATACTACCAGCAGTTCGCTTACTTGATGGATCGATGGTGAGTACCGCTAATTTTTTACCTTCTTGTAACAGCAATTTGCCAAATATTTCAATGAAAGTACTTTTCCCAACACCAGGCACCCCGCTAATTCCCAGCCTAAAAGATTTACCCGTAAGCGGAAGAATGAGCTTTAATAATTCTTTTGCCAATATTTTATCGCTTGGAAGCGTACTTTCTACTAAAGTAATCGCCTTGCTCAATATAGCCCTTTGCCCTGTACTAATGCCTAGAAAATAATCTTCTTGAGATAACCTTACAATTGCCATGGTGTTGATAATTAATCCTTTTATTGGAAAACTCTAATACAAAATGTATTTTTACAAATATCAAAATAAAAAGTAGCTAATCCCCACTATGATTAAAGGCATTTTCGATAAAAAAAATATTTTTTGTACACTATTCGTGTTGGCGTTTATGTACTCACTCACCCTTATTCCAATCCCTTCCTTTTTTGAACCAATTGGAGATGCCCTAGAAGATTTTGAAATGACTGATTTGGTTTTTTCTAGGTTAAGTCATGTTTCACATGAAGAAGATCAAAACTTCAATGTAGGTGCCTTTGCAGCAGATACCAATATTGTTATTGTAAATATTGGAAAACTACCAAGAGAAGGTGTGGCTGCCGAATTAGAAATTATAGCCGCACAAAAACCAAAAATTATTGGCATAGATGCTTTTTTTAGAAAACTAAAGCCAACTTTAAAAGACCTCGAAAAAGACAGTAATTTGGCAGCTACTTTTAATCCTGACGAAGCACGAGGAGACAGTATTTTGAGTCAAACTTTTGCAAAGGTAGAAGCGGCAGCAGTGCCCGTGGTATTGGTAAGTAAACTCTCAAAACCCAACCAAGAAAAAGAATGTTTTGATAGTTTAGAATTATCTAACCCGTATTTTTCACAGTATTGTGAAAATGCATTTTCAAACATGATTACCGCAGGAAGTGACAAAGAATACAAAACCTCAAGAACTTTCACGCCCTATCTTAATTACAATAAAACAAAAATGCTTCATTTTGCGGTATATCTAGCCAATTCGGCTAATCCTAAAGCAACGGAATCATTTTTAAAAAGAAATGAACAAGTAGAAATTATAAAGTTTAGTGGCAATCAAGATAAATTTTATGTTTTAGATGTAGAGCATATTTTTGACCCAAACGTGGACAAATCATTTTTGAAAAACAAAATAGTATTAATGGGATACATGGGGGAAACACTCCTTAAATCTGATTGGGAAGACATGTTTTATAGCCCTTTAAACAAACGTTATGTGGGTAAAGCTTACCCAGATATCTATGGAATTGTCATTCATGCCAATATTATTTCCATGATTCTACACAACCAGCATGTCAACCAAATGTCAACCTGGTTATCTTTGCTTTTAGGCATTATCTTGTGCCATTTAAACGTAGTGGTGTTTCACTATATTTTAAGAAAATATGCCATTTGGTATGGCGCATGGAGTAAAGTAATTCAGATTATTCAATCCTTGGTTTTAGTGCTCGTAATCTTAACTGTTTTCGAAAAATTTAATTATCAAATCAATTTGGCATTGGCCATTGGGGCTATTTTATTGGCTGGAGATTTGGTAGAAATTTGGTTTGATGGCATCATGAATATCAATTGGGAAGCATTAAAGCAAAGTAATACCTCATTTATTGCTAAAAATTGGACCAGAATAAAGCGCGGTAAAACGCCTTAAAATTATCCGCTCAAATTCATTCGGACACCAAATATTTTATTACATTTACAACACAAATAAAATTCTAAAACAATGAGAATCTTAACGTTAATATTACTTAGCTTTTCAACTTTGGTTTTCGCTCAAGCACCAAAAGAAGACTTTAAAGTATTATCTCACAAAGGAGCGAATACTGTAAACAATAAACCACTGGCCACAGGTACCAAATTATTTTCAAGTGACCAAATTACGGTTTCCGTAGGCGGATACATTGGTTTATTACACAAATCAGGAAAAACATTAGAATTGCGTCAGCCAGGGAATTATACGGTAGCCGAAATATCGCAAAAAGTGGGTAGTACCAACACCTCAGCATCAAAAAGATACAGCGATTATGTGGTAAAAGAATTGACAAAAGGAGACAAAGAAGATGTAAATAAAAACTACATGGCTCATTTAACGGTTACAGGTTCTGTTGAAAGAGGTAGTGAAGACGTGCAATTGTTTATTCCAAACCCTGCTGCTGTTTCATCTTTAAACCTAATCGGTAATTCGCTCAAAATC
>JBIKPL010000480.1:0-2629 GCA_044357485.1 Cytophagales bacterium | reverse complement strand
TCAATATGATTTACAAATGATGTGAATTGAGTTTTCAGCAGACCCTAGTTAATTTTTCTGTAGTGACATTAAAGATTTCCTGAAACTGTTTGAGGTAATTTAACATTACTAGTATAAGGATATTTTTGTCTACTCCTTAAGATTACTTTGGATGTTTATAGCTTCATTTACTGGGTTTGGGTAAACAGATAATGTAGTGCTAATTTGATCTTCAATGCCAGTGATTACGTCAATATAATGTGTTACTGAAATCATGTTACATCCATTTAATGTTACATTGAGTTTGTATGAATCTGTATTTTGGGTATAAATATTTTATTCACTTCATTTAAAACAGGTGTATTATTTTCACTAATAAACCATTGATAGCTTTCGTTTAATTGGTTTGCTTCTGCCCTGAAACTAGGTTTGTACATGAATGAAAAATTGTTTTAATAGGAAGAATTATATAAAAAAAATGACCTCTAAAATTTAGAGGCCATTCAATATTATAATGATTGACTAAAAGGTTACTCAATTACTTTTTCAGCCAATACTACTAATTTGTTTGCTAATACTTCTACAACGCCACCTTCAATCTGAAAAGTTTTGTTCCCCTCTGTGGTTTTAAGTCTTACGGTGCCGTTAGCCAAAGAGCTAATGATTGGTGCGTGATGATTTAAAACTTCGAATGAACCCATTGTTCCAGGTAAAGCTGCTGAAGAAACTTCTCCTTCAAATACTTTTTTGTCGGGTGTAATTAGTTCTAAGTACATGTTTTATAATTTATTTCCCTTAGCCTTGAGAGACTAAGGGAATGGTAATTTTTAATTAACGATTGGCTTCAGCTACCAATTTTTCACCTTTAGCGATGGCTTGGTCAATATCACCAACAAGGTTAAAGGCTGCTTCTGGTAAGTGATCTAATTCACCCGCCATAATCATGTTAAATCCTTTGATCGTTGATTTGATGTCAACAAGTACACCTTTTAATCCAGTGAATTGTTCAGCAACGTGGAAAGGTTGAGACAAGAATCTTTGCACCCTTCTAGCCCTGTTTACCACTTGTTTGTCTTCTTCAGAAAGCTCATCCATACCAAGAATAGCAATAATATCTTGCAATTCTTTGTAACGTTGTAACATTTGTTTAACGTTTTGAGCACAATCATAATGATCAGCACCAACGATTTCTTTGGTAAGAATTCTTGACGTAGAATCCAATGGATCTACCGCTGGATAAATACCAAGTTCCGCAATTTTACGAGACAATACCGTAGTAGCATCTAAGTGAGCAAATGTAGTCGCAGGAGCAGGGTCAGTTAAATCATCCGCAGGTACGTATACCGCTTGTACTGATGTAATAGAACCTCTTTTTGTAGACGTAATTCTTTCTTGCATGGCTCCCATTTCTGAGGCCAACGTTGGTTGGTATCCTACCGCTGACGGCATACGACCAAGAAGTGCAGACACTTCAGAACCAGCTTGGGTGAAACGGAAAATGTTGTCAATAAAGAAAAGAATATCTTTTCCTTTACCTTCGCCATCACCATCACGGAAATATTCAGCAATTGTCAAACCTGAAAGTGCAACCCTAGCTCTCGCCCCAGGTGGCTCGTTCATTTGACCAAAAATGAAAGTTGCTTGTGAATTTTTAAGTTCTTCTTTATCGATAGTCGAAAGATCCCATCCACCAGCTTCCATAGAGTGTTTGAACTTGTCACCGTATCTTACGATACCTGCTTCAATCATCTCTCTAAGTAAGTCGTTTCCTTCACGAGTTCTTTCACCAACACCTGCAAATACAGACAAACCAGCATAAGCTTTAGCGATGTTGTTGATCAATTCTTGAATCAATACCGTTTTACCAACACCAGCACCACCGAATAAACCAATTTTACCTCCTTTTACGTAAGGCTCAATTAAGTCAATTACTTTAATACCAGTGAATAATACTTCTGTAGAAGTAGATAAGTCTTCAAATCTAGGTGCAGCTCTGTGGATTGACAATCCTTTTGGGCTGTTTGGTTGAGGAATACCATCAATAGCTTGACCAACTACGTTGAACAAACGACCTTTGATTTCATCACCCGTTGGCATTAAAATAGGCGTTCCAAGTGCAGTTACATCTAAACCTCTTGTTAAACCTTCAGTAGCATCCATCGCAATGGCACGTACTCTGTTTTCTCCAAGATGTTGTTGTACTTCTAGTGTTACTTTAGTGCCATCTTCTTTGATGATCTCTAATGCGTCTAGGATTTTAGGTAATTTAGAACCTTCGTTTGTAAAACTTACGTCTACTACAGGTCCAATTACTTGTGTTACTTTACCAATATTTGTCATAAATCAATTAGTGTTACGCGACAATTTCTTAGAAAATTCTCAGATAATTAAGGTTGCAAATGTATTGGATTATTTACTTTAATGCAAGTCTATTATTTGAATAAATTTCTTTAATTTTTATGAATGCTTATTAATTGTATTTTGAGAATAATTAATTGTACTACAAATAGTGTTTGCGCTTGAGTGATTTATGGTTTGTGTTGAAAGATGGGTGACACATGATGATAGTTAAGGTTGATAAATCTATGGTATGATTATCATTTTGAGCATTAATTTTACTCAAAAAATAAAACGAATTTAGTATTTACCG
>JBIKPL010000479.1:0-2633 GCA_044357485.1 Cytophagales bacterium | reverse complement strand
GCAATTTTATTACCCTTGGCGAATTGTTTTCGGGCAACCATGCTTTGTTGCAACGCGCCTATAGTCCCATGACCATCCGATTTTTTATTCTGCAAGCACAATATAGAAGCACCCTTGATTTCTCCAATGAAGCCTTACAAGCGGCTCAAAAGGGGTATCTTAAATTAATGAATGGTTTAAGAATCGTAAAATCATTGACTTATAGTGCTGGTGAAGGCTTTGATACGACAAGTGAATCTGAATTGATTACTTTAACTTCTGACTTAACCTCAGGGATGAATGATGACATGAATACGGCAATAACCATTGCGTCTTTATTCAACCTGTTGAAAAAAATCAATGCTTTTTATACGACGCCTGCCAATATTGTTAAAGTTTCTGAAGCCACTTTTAACCACATGAAACTACAATATATTGCAATTGTAGAAGAGGTATTAGGCTTAACTGAAGAGCATATGGCCGATACCAATGCTTTGATTGAGGTATTGCTCGACTTTTATAAAGAAGCAAAAGCCAATAAGGATTACACCAAAGTCGATGAAATTCGTGCTTCGCTAAAAAAACAGGGTATCATTTTGAAAGATATGAAAGAACGCATTGATTGGGCGTATGATGAAGTGTAATTTTATAACGGGGTTTGTAGTATTTTAAATTGACTACTACAAACTCTTTTTCATTTTGGTTGAATGATTTTTTACCACATGCCTGCCATTCAAAACTTAATATTCAATTTTTGATTTTAAGTTTCGGTTCTCTATTAGTTCTTTATGGCGTAAACTTAAAATTTTATTAAGCGTATTGGTTTTATCAATCAATTTTAAAATTTTGGTATATGAAAATTGGTATTCCTAAAGAAATCAAAAATAGTGAAAATAGAGTAGCTATAACTCCTGCTGGGGTATTTGAACTTAAAAACGCTCATCATGAAGTATATATAGAAACCAAGGCCGGTGAAGGTTCTGGTTTTTTAGACGAAGATTATGTAACTGCTGGGGCAAAGATTTTGATAACTCCTCAAGCTATTTTTGAAACCTGTGAGTTGATTTTAAAAGTAAAAGAACCTTTAACACAGGAATATCCATTCATCAAATCACATCATATTATTTTTACCTATTTCCATTTTGCTTCTTCTGAAAAATTAACCAAAGCGATGCTTGCTGCTCAGGCAATTTGTTTGGCTTATGAAACCGTTGAAAAATCAGATCGAAGTTTGCCTTTGTTGGTTCCAATGTCTGAGGTGGCCGGCAGAATGTCTATCCAAGAAGGAGCCAAATACCTAGAAAAAAGCATGGGTGGTAGGGGAATTCTTTTAGGGGGTGTTCCGGGGGTGAAGCCTGCCCAGGTATTGGTGCTTGGCGGTGGAATAGTAGGAACACAAGCGGCTAAAATGGCGGCGGGATTAGGGGCCAATGTGACCATTATGGATGTGAATATTAATCGATTAAGACAACTTTCTGAAATATTACCCGCCAATGTAAACACTTTATTTGCAAACAGTTATAACATTGCTGCACAAGCCAAGCAAGCCGATTTGATTGTTGGCGCCGTGTTGATTCCTGGTGCTAAAGCTCCGGTTTTGATTTCAAGAGCGATGTTAAGCACTATGAAACCTGGTGCGGTGGTTATTGATGTTGCCGTAGACCAAGGCGGTTGTATCGAAACGTGCAAACCGACCACACACGATAATCCTACCTATATGGTCGATGGAATTTTGCATTATTGCGTTGCCAACATGCCCGGAGCGGTACCTTTTACTTCTACTACTGCGTTGACAAACGCAACCATGCCCTATGTTTTACAAATTGCGAATAAAGGCTGGGAGAGGGCTTGTGCCGAAAATGCAGAATTAGCAAAAGGACTTAACATGGGGGGAGGTAAAATATTTTACAAAGCTGTAGCCGATGCATGGGGTTTATAACCCTTACGATTGAAAATTATTTAGTGTTAAATTTTGTAAAAAAATAAAACTCGCTTTGATGTTACGAAAAATATAAGCACCTTTGCAATGGCAAATCTATACGACTAGCTCCTGTGAACTCCCCCAGGGTCGGAAGACAGCAAGGGTAAACGGTTGTAGCGGTGCGATATCGGATTTGCCACTTTTTTTTACTCCTCCCTCAAAATACCCAACGTAAAAATCACTTAATTTTCTTGTATTCTGTAAGGAAACTGTATTTTTGTACCTGTTAATTTCTTCAAATGTTAAACCAATCTATTTGCATTTATGTGCCTGTAATTTCTCCTCGACTATTATATGTAGTAGGGGAAATATTTGAGCAAAATTTTGGTTTGAAAGTGAGCTTATGCCTTGATAAGGCGGCGTTTTTATTGATAGATACACCCAAATTAAGTTATGGCGCCTATATTCAGGATGATATCCCCTTTTTTGCTGCAGCGGGATTACTTGAAGAAACCGATATTGTAGCCAAAGAAAACATCGTTGGCACTTATCAGACCAAAAAGGTATTGTTTCCGATGGCAAACGATATAAAATCAAGCTTGCCGTATGATGCTTTTTCGGCTATATTTTTCATGCTTTCGAGGTATGAAGAGTATGTTCCTTTTCAAACCGATCAACACGGTCGTTTTTCTTCCGACAATAGTTTTGCCATGAAGTATGGCTTTTTAAATGA
>JBIKPL010000478.1:0-2636 GCA_044357485.1 Cytophagales bacterium | reverse complement strand
TCGTTCATGTCTTTTTTAAGATCGAACAATACTTGGTACAAGATATCTCTTTCAGAAAAATCGGTATCCCCTTTTCCGGCATAAGACATGGCAGTAGAGGCAATTTTATCTTGAGGCAAATATTTCAACAAGGTAACTTCATTAATTTCTCGTTCTAATTCTAACACAGAAATTTGTTCTACCAAATTTTTAAGCTGACGAATATTGCCAGGAAAGCCATATTGCAGTAAAATTGCTTTCGCATGATCTGTTAACTTGATAGGCTTTACCCTGTATTTTTCTGAAAAGTCGGAAGCAAATTTTCTAAACAACAAATCGGCATCCTCTTCACGCTCTCTTAAAGGCGGCACATAAATAGGGACAGTATTGAGCCTATAATATAAATCTTCTCTGAATTTTTTCTTCTCTACAGCATTCAACAAATTCACATTGGTAGCCGCCACCACCCTTACGTCTGTTTTTTGCACTTTGGACGAACCCACCCGAATGAATTCTCCATTTTCAAGTACACGCAACAAACGAGCTTGTGTACCAAGAGGCATTTCCCCTATTTCGTCTAAAAAAATGGTGCCGCCATTGGTGACTTCAAAGTACCCTTTTCTAGCATCAGCAGCCCCTGTAAAAGAGCCCTTTTCATGGCCAAACAATTCTGAATCGATTGTACCTTCGGGAATGGCGCCACAGTTTATGGCTATAAATTGCCCATGTTTACGGTGACTTAAGTGATGAATAATTTTGGAAAACGATTCTTTTCCGCTACCACTCTCCCCCGTAATCAACACCGTCATATCAGTAGGGGCAACTTGCATGGCAACTTGGATGGCATGCTGAAGCAAATGGGCATTGCCCACTATCCCAAACCGTTGTTTTACATTTTGTATTTCTGATGAAAAAGTCATTGTCTTTATTGGTTAAAGGTTAATAGTAAAGTGTTTATCAAAACCAAAAATCCTTTGTATTAAGCATTCCAATGCGGATGTCGCCCGAGGCGACGCCCGCATTGTTAATCCACGATCTCTCCATTTAAAGTACCCGTGGTACAATGTGTAATTTTCACATTGACATAATCTCCTTTTTTGCAATTCTTTTTAGGAAAAATCACCCATTGGTACTGAGAATTTCTTCCTCCCCATTCGTCTTCATTTCTTTTGGAAGGACCTTCCACTAATATTTCAAAAGTTTTACCAATAACTTCCTTGTTTTTTTCTAGGGTAATTTTTCTTTCGAGGGCAATTAATTCTGCCAATCGTCTTTGTTTTACTTCTGCGGTAATGTCATCAACCAAATTCTTTGCGGCAGGTGTTCCGGGGCGTTCAGAATAGGCAAACATATACGCGTAATTATAACGCACCTCTTTAAACAAGTTTAACGTATCTTGGTGTTCTTCTTCTGTTTCGCCACAAAAGCCAACAATAATATCGGTACTGATTGCACACTCACCTTCCATGATACGGCGAATCGCCTCAATCTTACTCAAATACCATTCTCTGGTATAAGCCCTGCTCATCACCTCTAAAATTCTATTGTTGCCACTTTGTGCCGGCAAATGAATATACTTACAAATATTGTGGTGCTTTTTCATGGCATAAAGCACCTCATCGGTAATGTCTTTTGGATGAGAGGTTGAAAACCTAATTCTCAACAATGGGTTTACTAGCGCAACTTTTTCTAGCAATTGCGCAAAATTAATTTGCGTTACGCCATCTTCCGACTGCCAATGGTAGCTGTCTACATTTTGACCTAGTAAAGTCACTTCTCTATAGCCTTGGTTAAATAAATCAAGGGCTTCTTGTACAATCGAATTGGCATCACGACTTCGCTCACGACCGCGGGTATAGGGCACAATACAAAACGAACACATATTGTCACAGCCTCTCATAATGGAAATATAGGCACATAAACCATTAGAATTCAATCGTACTGGGGTAATGTCGGCGTAGGTTTCTTCCCTTGACAAAAATACATTTACGGCCTTTTGACCCTCGTCTACTTGCGCTAAAAGTGTTGGTAAGCTTTTATAAGCATCAGGCCCAACCACCATATCCACTAATTTTTCTTCGTCTAATAACTGCGACTTTAATCGTTCGGCCATACAACCAAGCACCCCAATTTGTAAGTCTTTATTTTTCTTTTTCACAGGTCCAAAAGCCGCCAATCGTTTGCGCACTTTCACTTCTGCATTGTCTCGAATAGAACAGGTATTTAAAAAAATAACATCCGCTTCGTGGTAATTAGAGGTTGTTCCATATCCCAAGTCAATCATAATCGAAGTTACGATTTCGCTGTCAGAAAAATTCATCTGACAACCATAGCTTTCAATGTATAATTTCTTTTGTGTTGGCGTAGCATTATCTTCAGAAATGCGTGCTAATTCACACGCCTCTTTATCTGTTTCTTGGATGATGTCGATATCAGCAATTATATTGGTCATGGTTACATTTTCAAGAGTACAAATGTACATAAAAAAGTGAAGAGTGCGTACGTTTTAAGTGCGCTGTTTTTATGGGGTACTGCGTAAAGTGTACTGAGTACATTGATAGGTTGTCTAATGTAATTTTATACCCTTAGATTTGACAACAAGAAAAAATGCGAGTGCCGAAAAAAGTGATAAATATTAGAATAAAAGTAAAGATTCA
>JBIKPL010000132.1:0-7474 GCA_044357485.1 Cytophagales bacterium | reverse complement strand
AACTATTTAAACGAATTTTGTTACAAGTTCAACCGAAGATATTTTGGAGACAAACTATCAGATAGGCTAATGATTGCAGCTTTAGAAACAACTTGGTATTAGTTACGGAGAGTCATATAATACTAAGTTAGCAATTGGTCACCTCACGATAAGCCTTTCCAATATTGGCGATAAGATCACTAGGCAGCATGCTACACTCACTGGTTTTTAACAGTGCCAAGTCGGCCGCTAAACCATGTAAAAATACGCCAAGAATACAGGCTTCTTTAGAGGAATATCCTTGGGCTAAAAAGGCAGTAAGCATACCCGTAAGCACATCACCGCTCCCACCTTTCGCCATGGCAGGATTGCCCGTCGAATTAAAAATCACTTGGCCATCGGGACAAATAATAGCTGTATGGGCACCCTTTAAAATAATATAAACTTGATGTTGGGAAGCAAATGCTAGGCCTTTTTGAATTTGATGGGCACGAGAAATTGAATCCCCAAAAAGACGGTCAAATTCTTTAGGGTGGGGTGTCAAAATACTATTTGCGGGCAAATAAGATAGCTCATGACCCACACCCAAAAGGGTAAGGGCATCTGCATCTACGACAATAGGTTTTGAATATTCGGCTAACAATGTCGCTAAAATATTTTTTGCCTCAGTATTCGTACTTAAACCTGGGCCAATACCGATACATGCGTAATCTTCAAAATCTATCGGATCCGAATACGTTTTATTCATCCCTTCAGGAACAGCTATTTGAATAATTATTTGCCCAAGTTCAGGACAATAAGACGTTAACAAACCTGACCCACTTTGCAAACAAGCCTGAGAAGCCAAAATTGCCGCCCCCATTTTACCTTTACTTCCAGCAATCAACAAGGCATGCCCAAAAGATCCTTTATGAGAAAATTTAGCCCTAGGTTTGATAAAATCTATATCGACTTTTTGCAAATATTGGAAAGCAGCGGGCGTATTCTTTTCAAACATCTTTGACAACCCTAAGTCAAGCACATGAAATTGACCTACGTACAGTTCATTTTCAGGATACATAAAAGCTAACTTTGGCGATTGAAAAGTGAGGGTATGGTTGGCTTTAAAGGCTAGCGAAAAATCAGGCAAAGCGTTGTCCGCAGCCAATCCAGAAGGGATGTCTATAGCGATTTTAATGCCCGAAACCTCATTGAGTTGCTGCACCAAGTCAGCAATATTGCCCTGCAAGGGCTTGTTTAAACCTGTCCCGAATAAGGCATCGATAAAAACGGTTTGGGAAGTACATTCTTTAAAAAAATCAGTTGAATTTTCTTTTACAACGATACCCAAAGTAGCAAGCTGCTTCAGATTGGCAATACAATCTTCCGTATTTTGGGCAGATTGCACCTTAAAGACAGTTATTTTTTGATGTGCAAGATGAAATAACCTTGCCATGGCTAAGCCATCACCCCCATTGTTACCCGGACCACAAACTATGGCAAAATGATGCCCTAAAAAATGTGTTAATAACCAATTAGAACAAGCTTTTGCGGCACGTTCCATTAAGGCAATACTAGAAATGGGTTCATTTTGAATGGTAAAAGCATCCCATTGACGGAGCATTTCGCTAGAGAAAATTTTCATAATATTTGAATTAGAACAAGAAGAATTACAACTAAAAATCTAATTTAAAGTATAACCACTAATAATCCTTATAAAATCTTGTAGAAATACAAGTTTTTCTCTCTATTTTTGAAACAAAATAATAATTATGGCTGGTACTAAAACATTCACAATGATAAAACCTGATGCATTTGCAGCAGGCAATAGTGGTGCAATTCTTACAATGATTGAAGCTGCTGGATTTAAAATAGTAGCAATGAAACTTACCACCCTAACTTCAGCCTTGGCGAGCAAGTTTTATGGCGTACATAGTGAAAGGTCATTTTATCCTAGTTTAGTAGAATTTATGTCAAGCGGTCCACTTGTGGCCATTGTCTTAGAAAAAGAAGATGCGGTTTTAGCGTATAGAAATTTGATTGGCGCTACCAATCCGGAACAAGCTGCAGCTGGCACAATACGCAAACAATTTGCCCAAGATTTACAAAGAAATGCCGTGCATGGTTCTGATTCTGATGAAAATGCATTGGCAGAAGCACACTTCTTTTTTTCTGAATTTGAAATGATTTAAGACGCTCATTTGTTAGCAAAAATTACATATATATTATTGATATTTTTAGGTTGGGGTACTTTTGAAACAAGTGCTCAGCAACGCTATACCTTTAATCGTCAAGATTCATTAAGAGGCATGTTGACCCCTTTAAGAACTTGTTATGATGTTACTTTTTATAAACTTAATGTTAGGATTGATCCAAGTCAAAAAACCATTCAGGGCTATAATGAAATTTTTTTCAAGGTAAATGAAGAGTTTGATAAAATGCAGGTTGATTTGTTTGAGAACTTGCAAATTGATTCTATTATTTACAAAGGAAAAAGGCTTCCCTACGAAAGAGAAGGCAATGCCGTGTATGTGTATTTCAACAATAAACTTCAAAAAGGCACACAATCGTTAATCAAATTTTGTTATTCGGGCACGCCTGTGGTGTCTGTAAATCCACCTTGGGATGGCGGTTTTGTATGGCAAAAAGATAGTTTGGGTTACGATTGGGTAGGAGTAGCTTGTGAAGGAAATGGGGCCAGTTTATGGTGGCCTTGTAAAGACCATTTATCGGATGAGCCTGATAGCATGAGCATCAATATTGAATCGCCTGTACATTTGTATTGTGTTTCAAATGGCAACATTCGTAAACGCATGGATTTAGACGATGGCTTTGCTCGACATGAATGGTTTGTAAGTTACCCTATTAATAATTATGACGTTACGGTGAATATTGGCAAATATGCCATCATTTCAGAAAAATATAAAACTATAGACAACGACTCATTAGCCTTAAATTATTATGTACTAAGGTATAATTTAGACAAAGCTAAAAAGCATTTTGGGCAAGTACCAAAGATGTTGGAATGTTATGAAAAATATTTTGGCAAATACCCATTCAAAAAAGATGGCTTTGCATTGGTAGAAGCACCCTTTTGGGGCATGGAACATCAAGAAGCCATTGCTTATGGCAACCATTATAAAAACAATGAATATGGTTTTGATTATATCATTATCCATGAAAGTGCCCACGAATATTTTGGCAACTCCATCACGTGTAAAGACCATGCCGAATTATGGATACATGAAGCGTTTGCCACTTATGCAGAAGTTTTATTTGTAGAATATACACAAGGTAAAGAGGCGGCTCAGGCATATTTAAATCAGATGAAAGAAAAGATTAGGAACAAAGAACCTATTCTTGGACCACTCAATGTCAATTACCACGCTTGGCAAGATGCTGACATGTATTACAAAGGCGCATGGATGTTGCATACCTTAAGAAATGTGATTGACAACGATGTACTTTGGTTTAATATTTTGTTTGGATTAACAAAAGATTTCAAATTCAAAACCGTTGATTCTAAACAAATTATTGACTATTTCAATAAAAAAACCATTCTTGACTTAGATAATATTTTTGACGAATACCTCAAAAATAATGAGGTCCCCACCTTGATGTACAAAATCAAACAAAAAGGCAACAATGTGGTGATGAAATACAAATGGAAAGCGAACAAAAACTGGTTTAAAATGCCCTTCAAAATCAGTTTTGGAGAAAACATCGATTTCCGTATTTATCCTACTTCTAGTTGGAATACCGAAGTTTTTCGTGACCAAGACATCGACAATGTAAAACTATCTACTGATCTGTATTATGTTAACACCCAAAAAATTCATTAAAATAAGCTGTATTTTAATGGTGATTGCTTTCCCTACTTTTGCGCAAAAAGTAATGGTAACAGAACATGATGAAACGATTGATAATGTGACCAGAAAAGGTATGTCGACCATTATTCTGTTAGAACAAGAAATAACAGAAAAATCATGGCTTAAAAAACTTAAGGAATTTGGCAAGGTTGAATCTCAAAAAAACAACTATACGGTAGAAATAGCCAATATTAGTGGCATATCAAGTACACCTGTTCGGATTATTTCTACGATTAGCCAAAGCGATAAAGGCTCTAAAGTATTTTGGTCAATTGAAATGGGGAAAGCTTATGTTTCCACCAAAGATGATCCTGCAAAATACACTATAGCAGAAAAAATTCTCCATGACTTTGCAGTAATGGTATACCGCGAAGACATCAATGATCAAATCAAAGATGCTGAAAAAGTGCTTTCGCAAACCGTAAAGACACAAGATAAAAAAGTACGCATAGGAAGCGATTTGGTCAATAAGGTGGAGCGAAACAAACAACAAAAACTTACTTTAGAACAAAAATTAAGAGACAATGCCGACGAATTGCTACAACTTCAAAAAGACATTGAGCAAAATAAGCTCGACCAAGCGGCATCAGTCGTTGAAGTTGGCAAAGTAAAAAATGCCGTGGAGGCAGTAAAAGCAAAATTATTAAAGGTAGAATAGTTGTTAGTTTAGCGTTTTCAGTTTAAAGCATATTAGCATTCACTAAAACTGTTGCACAATTCCTACTAGGCAAAACGCTCTACGCTGAACCCTAAACTAAAAAGCCTAAACGCTAGACTCTAGACTCTTGACTAAAAACAAAACTAAAAAAAATGGCACACAAAAGAGCATTAGGTTTTATAGGTTTTGGGAGTTTTGGCAAATTCATTATGCCTTACTTAAGTCCATACTTTAATGTAAGTGTATATGACAAAAGAGACGTTAGTGCGGAGTGTAAAGCCCTGCATGTAAACTTTGCTTCACTTAAAGAAGTGGCGTCAAAAGAAATTGTAGTATTGGCGGTGCCTGTTCAATTTTTAGAATCGGTCATCCTAGATATTGTACCTTTTGTGCAAAACAATGCATTGATTGCAGATGTTTCTTCCGTGAAAGTAAAGCCAATGCAATTGATGGAAAAACATTTACCAGCAACGGTACAAATAGTGGGTACCCATCCTTTATTTGGCCCTCAAAGTGGTAAAAATGGGATTGAAGGATTAAACTTTGTACTTTGCCCCGTAAGAACGAGCAGAACGGCAAGCATAAGAAAATTTTTTAGCCAAACCTTAAAACTCAATGTCTTAGAACGTTCACCTGACCTCCATGATCAACAAATGGCTTATGTACAAGCGTTGACACATTTTGTAGGCAGGGCAGTCAACAACATGGACATCCCTGATGTAGAACAAAAAACACCCGCCTATCAATACTTATTAGACATTAAAAGAAACTTAGGTCAAGATTCGATGGACTTATTTTTAACCATTGAAAATGAAAACCCTTACGCCAAAGACGTACGTAAACAGTTTTTAAAAGAACTAGACAAATTGCATCAGCAACTGCTTTAAACTATCCAACAACACATCAATTGAAGGTTAAAAAAATAATACTTGTCATTTTAAGCCTATGTGGTGGTAATACTTTTCTTTTCTCTCAATCGGTTGAGTTAAATAATTATGCCTTGATGCCTTGGCCACAAGAAATAAGTGTAACACTGGGGAAACATAAACTAACGCAAGACTTTTGCATTGCCGTGCCTGAAGGGGCAGATAAACGCCTTTTTGATTATGTCAATAGATTTTTAAGAAGAATTGATGGGCGATCTGGGATATTTTTCACCCAAAGTATTATTTCTGAAACCCACCCCCAAAGACCTGCCTTCCCTGTTTTACAAATAAACGTAAACCGAAAAGGGGCATTGAATTTATTTGAAAATGAATCCTATAGCCTGAGTGTAAAAGTCGACAAAATACTTATAGAAGCAGAAACCGATTTAGGCATTATGCATGGATTAGAAACGCTGTCTCAATTATTAAGTAGTGATGAATATGGCTATTTTTTTCCATTAGTAGAGATTAAAGACACCCCCAGATTTCCTTGGAGAGGTTTGATGATGGATGTTGCTAACCATTTTATAACCGTAGAGGTTTTGAAGAGAAATATTGATGCTTTGGCCATGGTTAAAATGAACGTACTTCACCTTCATTTGGCTGATGATCAAGGTTGGAGAATTGAGTCAAAATTGTTTCCAAAATTGCAGCAATTGGCTTCCGATGGACAATTTTATACCCAAGCACAAATTAAAGATATTGTACAATATGCCTCAGACCGGGGTATTAGAATAATTCCTGAAATCAATTTACCCAATAGAGCAACCGCCCTATTGATTGCGTATCCAGAATTTTCCCTTGGAACGCCACCCCTAGAACTTAAAAGAACAGGCGTTTCTCATCCCACTCTTTTAAATATTGCTTCCGAAAAAACATATATTTTCCTCGAAAAACTACTTCCAGAAATAGCCAATTTGTTTCAAGACAATTACTTTCATATTGGAAGTGACTTTAACGATTACCAATTGTTGATGCTTGGGAATAGCGATTTTTTGAAAAAAAATGGTTTGTATACCGCTAAAGCACTGCAATTATATTTTACCAATAGAGTAGGAAAAGCACTAAAAAAAGCGAACAAAAAAATAATCGCATGGGATGACATGAAGGTTGAAAACATGGATAAAAACACGATTTTACAATCTAAAAATGACAAAACCGCTATTTATGCCAATGCAATGGAAGGATACAATACCTTATTGTCATTTGGTTATGAGTTAGACCAAATGCTTCCTGCTCAAACCCATTATACCAATGACCCTTTGCCACCGTTTGAAATACATACCGACAAAGACAAAAGAAACAACTTAAGTGCCTTACAAGAAAAAAACATCTTGGGGGCAGAAGTAATGATGTGGAGCGACGTGGTGACTTCTAATACCATAGATTCAAGACTTTGGCCACGCACAGCTGCCATTGCCGAAAGATTATGGTCACCAGCTACCCTAAATGATCTGGCATCGATGTACAAGCGCTTAGATAAAATAAGCATTTTACTCGAAGAAACAAGCGTAAATCACCTAAGCAATCCAAGAAATATTGTACAATTGTTATCCAATCAAACCGATATAAAACCTGTTGAAATATTATTAGGCGTAATGGAGCCCTATAAAAACCACCTAAGAAATCAAAAAGGGCAAATGTATAAAACCTATGCCCCTTTGTCATTATTAACCAATGCCGCCGTGGTGGATGCTTATGATGCGAGAATGTTTAGTAATTATATCCATAGTTTTAGCCACACAAGATCTGCCGCAGATAAATTAGAAATTGATAAATATTTAAAAAAATGGCGCGACAATCATGATGATTTTATTCGTATCTCTTTAACCGTTCCTGCGCTTAAAAGTTTACTCAAAATGTCTGAAAATGTAAGCACCTTGGCCATTGTGGGTTTAGATGCCTTGAAGCATATTGAAACAAAAATCACGGTACAGAAATCGTGGTATGAGGCCAGGGCAAACGCATTAAAAATTCATGAGTATTTTTAAATAGTCTAGATTCATGAGAGCAAATCTTTGTTTTCTTTTAATACTGCATGTTTTAGTTTTATCATTTTTAAG
>JBIKPL010000131.1:0-7478 GCA_044357485.1 Cytophagales bacterium | reverse complement strand
TCATTTTTCTTGTGGGTTGAGGTAATCTTTTAATACGCTATGATTTGACCACAAGAAAAATAGCGAGTGCCGATCACGCGACCGAAGGGAACGCCCTACATTAAAAAATATTGAAAGTTACCTATTGTATTTATAGCTTCTTATTAAGAATATTTACGATGTAGAAAATAATTATATGTTCAAAAAAGGGTGTTTAAGTAGTGTATAAACAATGCTAATCGTTCTCTGTTTTTACCGGACAACAATGGTGCTAAAAAGTATTTACGCTTTATTTTAGTCTAAAATGGTGCGTTTTTTTGGCTGCGTTTGAAATTCTGCACTACACTTCTCCAAGTTTTTGTCGCTAAAAACCTACCTGTGTTGTAACTAAAATGATTCATATTGCTCGAATAATTAGATTTTTTGATACCTTGCTTGGGGTGTTTTTTTTGAATTAACATTTGGGCCTAACGTTGAAGTTGAATAAGTGAAATAAAATTCGTGTTTGAATTGCGTCAGTAATGCAAGGTGCATACGAAATCCTACCTAAAGCATTTTATATTCATGTCTAATCATAATAATCGCAATACATATTTAAGTTTAATCATGTTGGTCATCGTTTTGATTTCAGGCATCTATACTAAAGATTTCTGGATAGACAGTTATCGTAAGGTAACAACAGGAGAAGCGCTAGGCAAAATTCAATACAAAGAGGCTTTAATGGATAGCTTAACTCAGATTGGAGAAGAGAACCGGTTTTTAATCACCGGAGATTGCCTTGATGAATCATATTCCTTTGTCGGATATTCAAAAGATATTAATAACCATCAGACACCAATCCTCATAAATGATGCGCTATTTCTTAATCCTTTGACTGTGAAAGGAAAAAGCTTAACCGTAGGTTTCAGCGAAGACTATGCATTTTTGTCAGATAAAAATCATCCGGGATTATCCTTTTCAGAGAATTTTATCCAACAAAATATAACCGTAAAGATTGTAATTGTAATTTTGTTGATGTGTTTATTACTATTTTTTTATGTTACTGCAACAAGTTGTTCCGCGACAACGCTTTTATATACAACAATAAAATATATTACAGTCCCAGCAGGAGTTTTCACCATGATTATCTCCATTTTTATGCTTTTGTCATGGTTCAATTGCTTCAAAGGCAGTGAAAAATATAGCGCTGCCAACGATTATCAAAAACATGAAATTTTAGTTGACAGTTTTAATACAGGAAAAGTTTACCATACCACATGGCAAAGAAGCGCTAATCCAAGAACAAGCTTTTTGGGTTATAGTGGTGATGCTTATTCGAGCGAACTAGGCTATACCATAAAAATCGATGTTGATGAAATTAGGCTAATGACCGATACTTTGGGGAAACCAGTGGCTAGTAACTATATTGTTTGGTATAATGATAAAACTCAGCATGCTTTTATCGCAAGTTATATGGAGCAAATCAAAATACCGAAACTGGTCAATAAACTTTATAACCACTTATTTTCAAAAATTATGATCCTGTTTTATATCGGAATAGCAATTTATGGGGTAGGATTTATTGTATTAAAAACAAAAAATAGTAAAGTTTAAATTTTAGGTCATATTAACCTAAAGTGATGATTAACCTGCTTTTGCTAAATATTAAATCACCATTGGATTAATTCTTCTACAAATCCAACTTCCTTAATACCTTGGCTTTAAACGCCATAAAACTTACCACCAACAAGGTCATGCTGCCGCCAAAAATCACGGAGGGCACCAAGCCAATCAAGCGGGCAGCCAATCCTGATTCGAAAGCGCCGATTTCATTGGAAGAGCCAATAAATACATTGTTCACCGCCGAAACCCTCCCTTTCATGTGTTCTGGGGTAAAGGTGTGTAAAAGAGTTGAGCGAACAATAACGCTCACACTGTCAAACAATCCACTGCATAAAAGAATGGCGAACGACAACCAAAAGAATTCAGACAACGCAAAGCCTATCATGCAAATGCCAAAACCTGCAACCGCAATCAATAATTTGAGGCCTGCCATTTTTTTTATAGGAAAATAAGTTACGGTCAATGCCAGGGCGACCGAACCAATGGCGGGTGCCGCTTGTAAAATCCCCAAGCCTTCGGGGCCGCATTTTAAGACGTCTTTGGCAAAGGCAGGTAATAAAGCTACGGCTCCACCAAACAATACGGCAAACAAATCGAGCGAAATGGCACTGAGGATAATTCTGTTGCCAAAGATAAATTTGATGCCCAAAGTCAGGCTTTCCCAAAGGGTGTATTTTTCAGCGTGGATGGGCAATGGTTTTGGTTTGATTAATAATGTAATCAACAATGCAAAAATCATTAATCCAAAATCCAGGGCATAAGTAGTTTGCACATTGGTAAGTCCATATACCAAACCACCCACTGCGGGGCCTACTACTGAAGCCGTTTGCCAAGTGGTACTGTTCCAAGAAACGGCATTTTGAAACAAGGATTTGTCGGTAAGTAACTGCGGCATAAATGCGAATATGGCCGGTCCTAAAAATCCACGGGCAATGCCACTTAAAAATATCACGCCATAGATGGCTGTTACGCCATAATCTTGTAAAGTATGGGTCATGTTAAAACTAATTTCCCATAAAATAACCGAGCATAAAGTGAGCACCCCCAAAGCATACATCACGATGCGTTTACGAGGAAACATGTCTGTGATATGACCCGCCACTAAGGATACCCCAATGGAAGGGATTGCTTCCGCCAAACCCATGAGGCCTAAGGCAAATACATCGCCTGTGATGTCGTAAATTTGATAACCCACTGCAACCCTTTGTATCTGCAAAGCGATGATGATACAAAATCTAGCGATAATGAAGTATTTAAATTCCGGAATGCGAAGTGCTGCGTAGGGATCTTTCATAGTGTTGTAGCGCGAAGCATCAATACTTTGCTCTGGCAATAAAGGTAAAGATTTAATTTTGAAATGAAAATTTTAACCTAGCTACGCACAGGGCAAACACATTTAAATGTTTAGTCTAAAAATTCAATGTAAAAAGCCTCCTCCCAAACCCAGCGCTATGCTCGTAACTTTCGCACGCTCGTGCTCAGTTATAAAGGAGAAGGGCTTTATATCCCGATGAAATCATCATTAGTTTTTGAAAACGAGTAAGTTTTCTATAAATTAATCACAAATTTATGATTCATGGACAGCTCCCTCTCCTTTTGGAGAGCAATGTCGTTAAGTTAAGCATTTTGATACTTTAAAATCCGTGAAGATCCGCTTAATCCGCCAAATCTGTGTTCAATTTTGTTTTTATTCTTTGTCAAAGAATAAAAACTTGGAACGCGGATCAAGCGGATAAAACGGATTGTCGCTGATTTTTTTCCTTAACTTAACGACATTGTTTTGGAGAGGGTTGGGGTGAGGCTTTTTTTGAATTTATTTTAATGCGTTTGCCCTGTAGCTACGCAGGATTTAACTAGGGTCTGCTGAAAAATAGTTTAATTGTTGATTGTTAGAAATTTAAGCTATGGTGTTAGCCATTTAAATGCAAGGATATTTTATTTCATTAAAGTGTTGCACTAGTTTGATTTAAATAGCATAGCTAAGCTATTCATTTTATAGGGCGTTCCCTTCGGTCGCGTAATCGGCACTCGTCCCGATTTTTTCGGGATGCTCAAACAAAGCCTCTCCCGCTAACGCAAAGCGAATTAGCCAATCATATCAGTTAAATGGAGTGGCCTTTTTAGCATAATAATTTTAAGTACATTTACTAAAGATGACTTACAAATCATGCGAATTGCGTTTTTAGTAAGCTCTAAGTACCCCATTTTTCAGTAAGCCAATGCCGTGCTTGTTCATCTTATGGCGAATGCTTTATGGATGCATATCGATTGGCATTAATGGACTTGCATAACTCATTTAAATTAATGTTTAAAAATCATATTTCACATTGATTTACAACAAGTTTAATTTAAGTCGCTACGCTTACATTTGAAAAAAATAATTTTATGGAACATATTTTTGAACACAAAGTGGCCATCGTTACCGGTGGGAGTTTTGGTATAGGAAGAGCAACGGCGATGGCTTTTGCGGCAAGAGGTGCTAAGGTCGTTGTTGCGGATTGGGCAGACAATGAGGAAACGGTTGATCTTATCAAGGCGATTGGTGGAGAGGCCATATTTGTAAAATGCAATGTGGCAAATGTAGAGGATATTAAAGCCATGCTCGCAAAAACGATTTCACATTTTGGCCGATTAGATTTTGCTTTTAACAATGCAGGTATTGAAGGTCTCAGTGCTCAAATACCTGATGGTACGGAAGAAAATTGGGATCAAACCCTCGCCGTTAATTTAAAAGGCATTTGGCTTTGCATGAAATATGAAATTCCTGAAATGTTAAAAACGCGCAAAGGGGTGATTATCAATTGTGCATCCATTGCTGGTTTGGTAGGGTTTCCTGGTTTGTCGGCCTATGTAGCCTCAAAACATGGGGTGGTAGGACTAACGAAAACGGCTGCCTTGGAATTTGTGAAACAAAATATTCGGGTCAATGCGGTTTGTCCTGGTGCTATAAAAACGCCCATGCTCGACCGACTTACCGGTAAACAAAAGGAAGTAGAGCAACAATATGCCAACATGGAGCCCATTGGTCGTTTGGGTACGCCCGAAGAAGTGGCCGAAGCGGTGATGTGGCTCTGTTCTGATGGCGCCTCTTTTGTAACCGGACAAGCCTTGGGCGTTGATGGCGGATGGACGGCCCAATAGACTTGAGTTATGCCCGTTGCTGTTATTACTTTACCCATCAAGAAAATTAATCCTAGCTTTGTCTCCTAAAACCTGGCTATTCGACAGGTAATGGTGTCTCCCTTTGGGAAGTGCCATTTTTTGGCGAGCTTGGCGTGTAATTTTTAGCGACCTCTTCGTGAAATTTTTAATTTTTTCACGCCAAGGCGTAAAGGGAAAACAAAAAAATCGTGTGAGCCTAAAACACGCATAGGTATGGTAGGTTATCAAACGGAGAAAAAAATGGGCATAAAAAAACGTCCTCTTAGCAATTCACCAAGAGGACGTTTTGTATGAACTAGATTGGCGTACTAAGCCAATACTTTTCTTTCTTTCAATGCTTTAACCATTGTTTCTCCAATATCAGCAGGAGAAGCTACTACGTAGATACCACATTCTGCCATAATTTTCATTTTAGCAGCAGCTGTATCATCCGCACCACCAACAATAGCACCAGCGTGACCCATTCTACGTCCTTTTGGAGCAGTTTGACCAGCGATGAAACCCACTACAGGTTTTGTGCCATGTGCTTTAATCCAACGAGCAGCTTCTGCTTCCATGCCACCTCCGATTTCGCCAATCATGACAATACCTTCTGTTTCTGGATCATTCATCAATAATTCAACCGCTTCTTTAGTAGTAGTGCCAATGATTGGATCACCACCAATTCCGATTGCAGTCGTTTGTCCAAGACCAGCTTTAGTCAATTGATCTACTGCTTCGTAAGTCAATGTTCCTGATTTAGAAACGACACCGATAGTACCTTTTTTGAAGATAAAACCTGGCATAATACCTACTTTTGCTTCTTCAGCCGTAATTACTCCTGGGCAGTTTGGACCAATCAAAGTAACACCACCTTTAGATTTGATATAGCTTTTCGCATAAATCATATCTTTAGTAGGAATTCCTTCTGTGATACAAATAATTACTTTGATTCCTGCGTCAGCAGCTTCCATAATGGCATCAGCAGCAAAAGCTGGAGGTACAAAAATAATGGATACATCAGCACCAGTTTTAGCAACTGCATCAGCTACTGTATTGAATACTGGTTTGTCTAAGTGCGTAGTGCCTCCTTTTCCTGGGGTTACTCCACCAACTACATTGGTACCATATTCATGCATTTGACCAGCATGGAAAGTGCCTTCAGTGCCTGTAAAGCCCTGAACTATAACTTTTGAATTTTTATTTACTAAAACGCTCATGTATACTTCTAATTTAACACCTACAAAAATACTTTTTTTTGTTTCTTATACAAAAAAAATAGTGACTTGTTATTGATTATTACCCGATAATTATCATTTATTATTCTTCTTTTGCCAATTTAATGAAATAAGACTGATTTTTTACAACTAATTCTACGATGTATAATCCAGTAGGAAGGAAGGAAATTTGATGTTCTGACAGGTCACTCATGGCATTTTGGTAAACAATGTTACCGCTAAGGTCTCGTATAAACATGGCATAGGCTTGTGATAGAGCGAGGCCTATGAGGTGAATTACACCTTTGCTTGGGTTTGGTATTACGCTGTAAACATCTCCCAATGTTGTGGATAAGCTAATGGTTGAATCGTTAGCCGCGTTCCCTGCTGCTCTTGCCTCCATAAATGTTGGCTCCGCAATGCTAAGGGGTTGAGAAAATAAGTGACAATTGTTGGTCGTGACACTCACCTTGTATTCGCCATTGTATCGGGTGCTGAGCGTATTGGATGTTGCTCCTAAAATCTTGTAGTCATTGACATACCACTGGTAAGTTGCGCCATCCACCGAGGAAGTGGTGATGCTTTTCGTATTTCCTGTGGCGCTTACACTTAGGCTTGGGCTTGTTTCAAAACTTGACCTATTGATTATGCTTTTGGCTGAAGGTAAACAGGTTTCCTCATTTACGGTATAGTCGCCATAGGTATAGACATTCATGGAACTGGCGGTTTCATTGACCACCAAGCGTTGATTTCTATACCATTGGTAAGTTGCCCCATTTTCTGGATTGGAAATGTACAGTTTCAACGTGTTGGCGCTACAATTGGTATAGCTGCCACTGGTGGCTAAAGTTGGCGTTTGAGTGGTGCCATTGCTTTGCTTTACATTGATGTTTATGATTTCTGTTAAACTAACAGGGGTTTTACAAGCCTGATCTGAGATGCTTAATAATTTGTATTGGCTCGTCACATTAGGCGACACTTTGAATAAAAAGTTATTCAATGCGGTGTTGATGGTGGTGTCTTTTTCAAAATTATTTACCCCCATCTTGATGGTGATTGGCCTAACGCCTTCGAGGTGTAACCAAATTGATTTGTGTTCTGTATCACAAACAGTAATGCTTTTGTCTGTTGTGCCGACTATGCTTAAACTGGCATTAGGCTGATTAGCAATGGTAATACGATCAACGTAAGTGCTTGCCTCGCATCCTCCACTTGCAACCATGGTATTGGTAATGGTGTAATTTCCCACTGAAATTGTCGAAATATCAATCTCTCCTGTAGCCGTATTGGCAAAACTTATTGAAGGTACAGCAGTAAATGTTCCGGTAGAAATGTTGGTTAATGGATTGAGCCCTGATTTACAATAAGCGGTATCGGTATAGGTAAACGTAGGATCTGGTTTTGGTGAAACTGAAATTTGAGCACTACCCGAACCCGTTCCAGCACACACATCATCGGTGACAGTACTTAGGGTGTAATTTGTATTGGCGGCAGGGTTAACCGTAAACACATAAGGGGAAACGGCAATTCCAGTAATTG
>JBIKPL010000477.1:0-2644 GCA_044357485.1 Cytophagales bacterium | reverse complement strand
TATCACGGATGCAGACATTGCCGTACAAGCCAATTGGCTCCATGCCCTACTTGCCCATACAGACGAAGAATCAGGAATTGTTACAGGCTATACCCACATCACGGGAACTGGCTTATTGGCTCAATTACAGTCGTTAGACTGGACTTTTGCCCAAGCTTTAATGAAAATATTTTTTGACACAGATAAACCATTGTCCGCCATGGGCAATAACATGATGGTAACGAAAGAGGCTTATTTAAAAACGGGAGGCTATGAAAACATCCCCTTTTCGGTAACCGAAGACTTTGCGCTTTTTGAAAAAGTATTACAACTTCAATATACCTGTGTTCAAGTAGTAACAAACGATGTTAAAGCCTATTCGCTTCCCATGACCACGTTTTCTGCGCTCATCACGCAAAGAAAAAGATGGACATTAGGGGTCATCAAACACATTCCATGGTACTTGTCCCTCTTGTTTATTATTCAATTTTTATTTTTCCCCGTGGCCATTTACCTCAGCTTCGTGAGTATTCCTTTTACGATTGTAGCAGTTTTGATTAAATGGAGCATGCAAAGTATTTTCTTAGGAATGGTGATGCATACCGTTAAAGAAAAAACAAGTATTTTAGCATTACTCTTGTTTGATTTTTATAGTTTTTACGTGAGCATTGCCACACTTTATAGCATGGTAAAGTCCCGTAAGGTAGTTTGGAAAGGAAGGACCTTCTTGGCCTAATGGAAGACAGTTTCAAAACGATAGCAAATACCTTTGAAGGACTTTACAAAGAGAAAGGAAGCAAATTTTTTGCCTATGCATTTCCTGTTCAACACGAAAACATGGTTAAAACGCATGTAGATGCACTAAAAAAAAAGCATTTTGATGCAAGACATCATTGCTATGCTTACATTATTGGGGCAGACAAAGCAAAAACAAGGGCCAACGACGATGGAGAACCAGCGCACACGGCAGGCACACCCATCTTAAACCAAATCAGGTCTTCTGGTTTAAGCAATATCTTGATTGTTGTTGTTCGTTATTTTGGAGGCACTAAATTAGGCGTACCAGGATTGATTGCGGCCTACAAATTGGCTACTACAGCCGTATTAAATGAGGCGATTATTGTAGAACAATTGGTGGAAGAAAGTATCTGTATCCATACCTCATTTGAGGCCATGAATGAAGGGCTCAAATTAGTAAAGCAATACCAAGGCAATCTCCTTGCACAAACTTTTCAGGACAATACTTGTGAAATCAGTATTAACTTTAGGTTATCAGTAATTGCACAAGTAAAAACAAAAATAAAGGGATTGCAAGTGTTAGGTATCAATATTAGTATAGTGTAAACATGCTAAAAAGTATATAGTCTTTAATTTTTAACATTTAAACAATTATACAGATGATTTTTAAGGTGTAACTTCCCTCCCATCTTTACATTATCAATCAAACATTTATACAGAAGGCTATTGTAATCGATTAACTCCGTTCCATACACATGAATTTGAGACAAGCCCAATTCCACTTCATAATAATCTGTTTTTAATTGGGTTGCGAATTGGGTATTGGAGCTCGCTTTCAAATATCGAATTGATTTAACATCATTTTTAGCCGCAAATTCCCATGTATCAGGCGCAAAAACAAACAGGTTAATATTTTCGGGTGTATACTGTTTTTTTAAGGTTTCATCGATATGGCAAACCGTATTTAAAGTATTTTCAAACGACTGAATCAGGGCAAAATTTTGATTTTTATATTTGGCGACATTAAAGACAACTTCAAAAGGCTTTGCCTTAAAAGATTGTTCAAAGCCATTTAATTGTGCGTTATTTTCTTGCACCGCACGTTCAAAATCTGGAAAATAATATTTAATCTTATCTCCATTTTCTAATTTTATTTTATCATCTGTATAAAACAAAATATCGTCTACATAAATATATTCTTTAGTGAACAAATTCCCCAATTGATTATTTTTAAATGCCAATGCAAAGTTTTTATATTGAACATTAGGAGCTATCAAATAACGATTAAGGTAAACCTGATAGCCTTGGATCAAGGATGGATAATTATAAAGTGCCACAGACAAATTACATTCTTCACATAAATTGAATGCCGCTGCTTTTGTAGCAAAATAAAAAAAGGCTTCTTCATAAGTATTAAACACAGCTTGTTTAGCCACTTTAAAATCCAAGGCTTTGATATCATTCAGCTTGGTGGTATCTCTTAAAAGCAAGGCAATATTGCTGGTAACGCCTTTTTTAGGAGGTAAATATTCCGCTAAGGATTCAGACAAAAAACCAATTTGTTTAAATGAAGGATCTAAATAAACTTCACGCCTAATTGACTCTAAAATAAAATACACAAATGCAGGTTCATTAGGATCAAACAAATGAAATCTGAATGCTTTTTGTATACACGAAACATAATCATTGGTTTGCATTAACAAACGCAAGGTCTCTATTTTACATTTTTTTTGCATGACCTCAAAACTTGGCTTATCCTTGATTATATAAGCGTTAAGGTTGTTTTTTTGATTTTTTTTCAAATACATATCCAAATCATGGATGCGATCAATAGCCTCAGGATGAGAACTTAAAAAATCCATCATAGCCTTATTACAGGGCATATTGTTATGATTATAAACCGTATACACCTGTTGAATATTCGCAT
>JBIKPL010000476.1:0-2648 GCA_044357485.1 Cytophagales bacterium | reverse complement strand
GTATTTTTTAGGCTTGAATGTTGACTTTTGGTTAAAAAAATGCCTCCAAGATGCGGTAAAGCATTGGAGGCATTCTATTACAAAATATTAAGAAGTCATACATTTTTGATATACACGCAACCATTCGGCGACACCCCAAGCTTGGGCGATACAGCCTTTGGGTTCAAATGGTGCTTGGCCGTCAAATATTTCAGAGACACTGCCAATGCCCGCTTCCTCCAAATGTTTAAAGGCTTTGAGCATAATTTTTTTAACTTTTGCAGGGCCATTCACTGGATCTGTTTTCAGCTTTGCATCGGCATAGGTACCTAAAAGCCAAGACCAAACCGTTCCTTGATGATAAGCACCATCGCGTGACAATTGATTGCCTTCGTAAATGGGCACAAAGGCATTATTTTCAGGCGATAGGCTCCTTAGTCCTACAGGGGTTAACAAATGTTTTTCGACTGCGTCCACCACTTTTTGGGCTTGGGAACCAGACAATAATTCAAATGGCAAACTGATGGCAAATAGCTGGTTGGGTCTCAAACAATCATCCTGAGCCGTTGCACTCACATAATCAAAAAGATACCCTTTGTCTTCATTCCAAAAAGTATTTTCAAATGACAGACGTGTTTTATCGGCTTTGGCCTTGTAATAGGCTTTTTCTTTGGCTGGTGCGAAATGCGCCATAATCATTAAGGCATTGTACCAAAGGGCATTAATTTCTACTGGTTTCCCAATACGAGGCGTAACGACCCAGTCGCCAATTTTAGCATCCATCCAAGTCAATTGTACCCCAGGTTCTCCTGCAGACAATAAACCGTCGTCTTCTTCTTTGATGGCATAACGGGTGCCTTTTTCATGCCATTCAATAATGTCTTTCAAGGTAGCCCAGAGTTCTTTTTGGGCCAAGTTATTTTTCCCTACCGCTTCACAATACTGAAAAATGGCTACAAAATACCAAAGTGTGGCATCTACGGTATTGTATTCGGGCTCTTCTCCTAAATCAGGGAATCGATTTGGGATCATGCCTTGGTCAACTGATTTTGAAAACGCTTTGAGGATTTTTTCTGCATCCTCAAACCTACCGGTAGCTAAACATAAGCCCGGCAATGAAATCATGGTATCTCGTCCCCAGTCAGAAAACCAATGGTAACCGGCAATAATGGTTTTTAAGTCTTCTCCTCGTTTAACAATAAACTGATCGGCAGCAAGGGCCAATTGTATGGTAAATTCGTCTTTATGTTGAAGCGGCTTTAACAGCTTTTCTCTTCTTGATTGCTCTTGTTCAAACAGTTTTACGGCAGAAGTTGTAATTTTGTCTGTACTAATCACCACTTCTATCACATCGCCTTCTTTGGCCGTATATAAAAATTCTCCATGAGAATAAAGGTCTTCGTGAAATTGGTGACCACGGTCATATTCACGTAAATATTCCATGTTTACAAACCATAAGCCATCTTCATCAAAAGATGAACCGCTTACTTTGATGTTTACGGCTGGATAATAATCAACGGGTTTAATGGAAATGGTATCGTTTTGAATATCAATTTGGTGTGTATTGAAATTGTCGCTCGAATCTCTAACCGAATGGTAGTCTCTAAAAGAAGCATAAGGCCTTAATTTAAAAACAAAGGCCGATTTGGCTTTGATTACTTTATAAATAACCACCGTGGTATTTTGTTCGTGTAGGCAAGCAATGGTTTTACTCATTACAATACCATTGGGTAATTTGTATTGCCAAGTAGGGAAAAATTCTTTTTCAAAGCTCGACATGTATTGATGTCCATTGGGAGATATGGCACCAGGATATTGATTGGTTCCCAACTCAAAAATCTGATTGTTTACCTCTATTTGTTCATCTAATTTGTTTAAAAGCACCGTTCTACCCACCGGAGGATGTAAGGCGGCGACCAATAAACCATGGTATTTACGGGTACTTGCCCCGGTAATGCTCGCACTTGCATACCCCCCTAAGCCATTCGTTTCTAACCACTCGTAATGTTGGGCTGATAAATAATCAGCTAAAATATTTTTTTGTATTTTGAAAGCCATGTTAAATAGAGGATCAATAATTTAGAATTGATTATGTTACTTGTACTGTGTTTTGTGCAATATTGTTTTGTGAAGCATTACATTTAATCAAATACTTGCTCTAGCAGTTGAATGTTATTCATTTAATATGGATATTGAAACGCTATTGATAAAGTTTAAATAATTTGCTCCATGAAAAATGCGCTTTCTTTTTTAAAGGTTTTAGCCGAAAATAATACCAAAGCTTGGTTCGATGACCACCGAAAACAATATGACGAATCTAAAAAGGAATTTATTGCTTTGTTAGCAGATATTATTCAAGAAATGGCGCCCAATGATCCCCTTTTTGAAACATTAGAACCTAAGAAATGCCTTTTCAGGATCAACAGAGACATTAGGTTTTCGAAAGACAAAAGCCCATATAAAACCAATTTTGGGGCCTGGTTTAACACGCCAGGCACAGAAATGGCCGGTTATTATTTGCACCTGCAACCTGGCAATAAAACATTTGTTGGAGGAGGAATTTATATGCCGCCTTCGGCAATATTAAAAAAAATACGCCAAGAAATTGATTACAACAAAGCAGCCTTAGACCTAATTTTAAATAACCCTTCTTTTAAAATTCTCTTCCC
>JBIKPL010000130.1:0-7509 GCA_044357485.1 Cytophagales bacterium | reverse complement strand
CTATAAGTTTGTTAGTGAGTTGGTCAATAAAATAACTTCCTCCAGCAACATCTTTCAAGGAAAATATGCCTGATTCATTCACTAAAATTTGATAGGCATTTTGTATTAACCTTGTTGTGGAATGTGGAAAGGCATTTCCTACCATGATGCCATTGACATTGGCGAGTATACTTACCATAAGTTGATAAGTGATGGGAATCATGTTTTGGTGTTCCGCTAAAGCAGGGTTGTATATGATTTTTGTAAACACGGGCACAATTACATTTGGCATGCTGTCGATGCATGGCCAAAGTCGTAGCATCAGCATTCTTAAAGCCCTGATTTTTGCAATTTGAAATAAATAGGCCTCGTCGAGGTGTATTTCAAATCCATAATAATGAACATCTTGTGCATGTTGATTGCGCTCTAAAAATAATTGAATGGCAGTGGTTAAGGACGTATCTTCGGTAATTAAGATTGTTTTATACGTTGGATTTTCGAAAAGTAAAGCTGTTTCAAGGGTGCTTTTTTGCATCAATTGGTTGTAGTACCATAATTCAGCTTTGTCCTCATTGTCTTCAATCGTCACGTATGCATCGATTTCAATGCCATGGTTACGGTATTTTAACTTGTCCAACTCGTTGTATACCAGTGATTCCCAATCTTTTTTAGACTGCGCAGGAAAGCTAGCAAATATGGGCTGAAGATTGGGCATTGTTATTTTGAGTTGGTAAATGGTAGATGATCCATGACGTTCATGAATTATGCTATTTATCTTCGATACGTTGTGCATCAACTACTGCAATGGTAGTCATGTTAACAATTTCACGAATAGAACAACCTAGTTGTAATACATGGACTGATTTTTTCATTCCCATCAAAACTGGTCCAATAACTTCTGCTCCTCCAATTTCTTGCAATAGTTTGTAGGCAATATTTCCCGAAGCCAAATCTGGGAATATTAAGGTATTTGCTCCGTCTTGAGCGAGTGCGCTAAAAGGAAACATTTCTTGTTGTAAGTGAGGGTTTACTGCTACGTTGGCTTGTATGTCTCCTTCGATGAGTAAATCGGGGTATTTTTTTAAGGCTTTAGCCCTGGCATTGGCGGCTTTGGTTGGTACTTCTCCTTTGGCCGATCCGAAGTTAGAGTACGACAACATGGCAATACGAGGTTCTATATCAAAGGTTCGAATTTTATTGGCCGTTAAACCTATGATGTCCACCAATTCGTCTTCTGTTGGATTTACATTTACAGTAGTGTCGGCAAAGAAATAGGTGCCTTTTTTGTTGATGATGATGTACATCCCGGCAACCCTTGACACTTCTTCGGCTACGCCAATGATGTGTAACGAAGGTAAAATTGTTTTTGGGTAATCTTTGGTTAAACCAGAAATTAAGGCATCAGCTTCTCCCAATTCAACCATCATGGCACCGAAATAATTGGGGTCTTTGAGTAGCTTTGACGCTTCGTGCATGGTCATTCCTTTGCGTTGACGTTTCTGGAATAATTTTTCAGCAAACTTTAGGATTTTTTCCTTGTCTTCGTAAGGGTCAACGATGGTGCATCCTTGAATATCAAGTTTGTATTCTTCAATAATGGCATTGATGTTTTTTCTTTTTCCTAATATGATTGGATGAGCAATGCCTTCATCATGAACAATTTGTGCCGCTTTTAATATTTTATAATTTTCTCCTTCCGCAAAAACTACTCTTTTTGGATTAGAGCGCGACAAGGTCATCAAACGGGTAATCAGTTTTTGATCTATCCCTAATTTTTTTTGCAATTGAATTTCGTATTCTTCCCAATTGCTGATATTGGTTTTGGCTACCCCTGAGCTCATGGCTGCTTTGGCTACTGCAGGAGAGATGGTGGTGATTAACCTTGGGTCTAAAGGTTTTGGAATTAAGTAATATTTTCCAAAAGAAATTTTATTGTCGCCATAGGCATTGTTTACAATTTCAGGGACAGGTTCTTTGGCTAAATTGGCAATTGCACGAACGGCTCCCAATTTCATGGCTTCATTAATTTCTGTTGCCCTTACATCGAGCGCTCCTCTAAATATATAAGGAAATCCTAGTACGTTGTTTACTTGATTAGGGTAATCAGATCGTCCAGTGGCTAAAATAATATCTTCACGGGCTGCACAAGCCTCATCGTATGCAATTTCTGGTGTTGGGTTGGCCAAAGCAAAAACAATGGGTGTGGTGGCCATGGTTTTAACCATGTCTCCTGTTAATATTCCTCCAATAGATAAACCTAAAAAAACATCGGCGTCTTTCACCGCTTCAGCCAATGAATTTACATTTCTGTTGGTGGCAAAGGGAACATGTGAGGGATGAATATTTTCCCTGTCTTTTTTGATAATGCCGTCTTTGTCCATCATAACGATGTTTTCGTAGCGTGCGCCTAAACTTACATACAATTTCGTGCAGGCAATCGCTGCCGCGCCGGCACCACTGATGATAAACTTGGCATCTTCTATTTTTTTGCCAGCAATTTCTAAGGCATTCAACAAGGCTGCACTAGAGATAATTGCCGTGCCATGTTGGTCGTCGTGCATTACCGGAATTCCCATGCGTTTTTTTAATTCAGTTTCAATATAAAAGCATTCAGGTGCTTTGATATCTTCTAAATTAATGGCTCCAAAAGTAGGTTCTAAAGATTGAACGATGCGCACAAATTCTTCTGGATCGGTAGCATCAATCTCAATATCAAATACATCTATGCCTGCAAATTTTTTAAATAATACCGCTTTTCCTTCCATTACAGGTTTAGACGCATCTGGGCCAATATTTCCTAAGCCTAAAACAGCGGTGCCATTGGTGATTACGCCAACTAAATTTCCTTTGGCGGTGTATTTGTATACCTCTTCTTTGTTGGCTGCAATTTCATTACATGGTTCTGCCACCCCAGGAGAATAAGCCAAGGCTAGGTCGTGTTGGGTGCTGAGCTGTTTGGTTGGAACTACTTCTATTTTTCCAGGTTGTCCTTCTGAATGATAATTTAATGCGTCTTCTCTCCTGATTTTAGCTGACATATATTCTTTTGTTTGCAGTGTTCAATTATAGCTATTGGTATAGATAGCGAAAATATTCGATTTCTAAAGTTAAGAGTAATTCGTAATCTGTTGATGTTTTTACTAAAAAACTTTATTTGAATACCGTCGATATTCACGTTTTTTTACGTTGGGTAAGTTATTTGAGTTTGATTAAATAAGTCAAATCAATATTGAATATGAAATGTTTTTTTGAATATTGTAGCCTGTATCGTGAAATAAAAAAATAATGTTAAATATCGTTTTGGTTGAGCCTGAAATACCCAATAATACGGGAAATATTGGTCGTTTGTGTGTCGGAACGGGCAATACACTTCATTTAATTCATCCCTTTGGTTTTGTGATCAATGATAAAAATTTAAAACGATCAGGATTAGATTATTGGAAGTTTTTAACGTGGTATGAGTATCAAAATATAGCTGCATGGATGGCTGTAATTCCTGATCATGCGCGTGTGTTTTTATTTAGCTCTCATGCCGAAAAATCATTTTATGATGCTACTTTTCAAGACGGTGATTGGTTGGTGTTTGGGAAAGAATCGGTAGGTTTAAGTACAGAGGTGCTGGCATTATTTCAAAATCATTTGACCATTCCCATTCAACCACAAGTAAGAAGTTTCAATATTGCCAACTCCGTTGCTTTTGCACTTGGTGAAGCCATGAGACAATTAAGATAATTTACCATTATACCAAGAGTAGTTACGATTGATTTATTCTTCCATTAAATATTCTTGAATGTCTTTGTAATTGTCTTCAAGGGAGGTTTGTGCTTCTTTCTTGGTGATGTTTTTGTTGGTAACTTGATTCATGTCGTTGGTTGTTGCATCATTGCTGTTATTCAAATCGCCTGCATCGTAGGTGTTGTTCAATGATTTCATTTCTAATAAGGGTGAAAAACCTGAACTGTAGGTAGGTTTGCCAAAATAGAAGGTGAGACTAAGGTTTACAAATACTGAATTTTCTATGTTTAACGTTCTGCCTGTTCCTCTAAAGACACTATTTCCTCCTTTGCCATTAAAACTGTTGTTTTGGCTTAACTCTACCGTTCTATTGTAAACAAAACCAGTATTGAAACTTAAATATATATTTGGTGTAGCAGCATAATTAAGCATTAATCCTGAAAGATAATCCGTTCTTGTCATCACCACATTTTTGCTTTCTATGTTATTTTGAAATAGCGTTTGATCTGGCTTATTGAGTTTAAATCTGTAAATGCCTCCATTTGGTCTAATAAAAGCACCTACATATATTTTGGGCGATAATTTAACATTGTAAGAGATATTTCTTGGAAATTGAATACTTAAAAAATGTTTGTTATAATCGCCAATTCTAATGCCAACTACCGGAATCAAACCTCCACCACCAAAGCGATAGGTATAACTTAAACCAAGTCTATACGAGAAATTTTTATTGACCACCCTACTATAAATAAGGTTACCGTACATTCTCCATTTTGGGTTTTTAATCGAAATGTTGTCTTCTGCGATAAAAGGGGAAACATTAACCATCCAAAGACTTTTTTTGCCATTGAAATACAGCGCCCTTAATCCTGCTGAAACACGGAGGAAATGTCTTTCAGTGGTAAAAAAATCAAAGGTTGGTTTACTTTTTACAAAACTTCCTGTCGCTAACAGTGTGAAATTAGATTTGTAGGTTTTGTTTTCGGCTATTTTTTTTGAGTTAATTGACAGTATTGGGGTGTAAAAACCAACGCTAAATTCACTAAAAGCATAATTAACCTCTTTAAGTTTTTTGCTTTTTGCAATTAAGCCCACTTGTTTCGTAGAAAAAAAATCGATATTTATTGATGGTCTAATACGATATTCATCGTCTAATACTTTAGTCGTAGTGTCTTGTGCAAAAATATTTGAGTATGCAACAAGCAATAGGATGAGATTTAATACGCCTTTATTTTTCATTGATTTTTTAGACGATAAACATGTGCAAAGGTTTAACTTGTGGTGCGTTTTTTTTTAGGAATTTAAAGCTAAAGAATAAACATTAGCTAAACTAGGATAGGAGGGCAAAAAAAGCTTTTATTTTTTAGTGAAAAATTATTAACTGCAATAAAATCGCTGTACTTTTGTTCATCCTAAAGCCAATACTTATCGTTGAAGATAAAGGCAAGTTTGTGGAAACTGTAATAGGCTGTTAAATTTATACTCATAGATCATACAAAAAATCGTTTATCTGCACTGAAAAGTCACATAACATTTTTTCCAAAAAACATCATGAGTTGGCCTCACAGTATCTATACAAACTTGCTTTGTAACCAAAGCCCTGACTATCACTAGTCAGGGCTTAATTTTTACATTTCAACTCGTAATCCAAAAGTAGGAAAAATGGCTAAACCATCGTAATATACTTTGCCTGTGATGGCTTGGAATAATTCTGAACTTTGATTATACCTATTTAAAATATCAACAATATCCATAAAAGTGGTTACTGAAAACTTTTTAACCTGTATTTTATAATCTACTCGTATGTCCCAACTGATAAAATCAGTAAACCTTAAGTCATTTTTTCCGGTATATTCTTGTGAGAATCTGATATGATTGGCATCATTTAAAACATTTTCATGCACGATATAGCTGTCTTTCGGTCTACCTGTCGCATACCTGAATTTTGAAGAAAACACCCATTTGTCATTAGGTTTGTAACTCCCTAGTAAACTTACAATATGGGGTTGGCTAAAAGTGAAGTTGTATTCACCATATCCATCATGGTCATTTCTTTTGGATACCATGTAGGAATATCCAATTTGACCATAATATTTTCTTGACAAACGTTTCGTCATGTTAATGTCTGCCCCATAAGCGTGTCCATCACCATTATTGTTAAGTATTTTTTGACCGCTAAAGGGTCTGGTAATTAAATCATCAAATTGTTTACCCCAAGCTTCTACAACAAATTTTAAATCTTCTGTTAATTGTTTTTTGAAACCAAAGATATATTGCACTGTTTTTTCACTTTTTAACTTTTGCGTTGCGCTACTGTTATCCGAAATATTTCCACTCAATGGGTCTTGGTAAAATATACCTGAGGCAAAGTTAATGGAAGAACTTGTGTTCAATTTTAAACTACCGCTAATTCTTGGAGATAGATTTGTGCTTTCTGTAAATCCAGTATAATCATACCTTAAACCTGAATTGAGGGTTAATTTTTTGAAAACAAGAAATGAATAATCTACATAAGCAGAAGCATTATAAGCGTAATCTTTGAATTTTGCATTGAAATATTGCGGTGGCAATACGATGAAATACTGAGAAGGAGAAGGTCTTAGGTCTCTATTCGTAAAGCTATACAAGGTGTCGGTATGTTTTAATGCCCTAGAATTATTGATTTCAAATCGTGCTAAATCGATACCGGCGGTTAAAGTAGAGGAGTTGAAATGTTGTGTGAATATAGACCTATACCCTAATTCGTTTTCCTTAAAACTCAATTTTCTTAAGTCCGTTTCAAAAGGGATATTGGTTTTGTCTTTGAATACAGAAGTACAATCGGAACTTGGATACGCCATGCCAATTGTTCCTCCAACATTAAATTGACGGTAATAAGCAATGTTTTTCCAGTAACTTTTATGACTCGTAAGGGTTCTTAAATTTAAGGCAAACATTGATTTGCTATTGGTGAAATTGCCTAAATTGGTATTGTCAACTTCTTTTGAAAGTACTACATGGCTTGCATTTCTTTCAAATGATTCAGGGTTGTAAATGGCCAAAAGGGATAATTTATTTTTAGGATTAATTTCTGTGGTGGTTTTAATCATATAGTCACCATAAGCGGCTAATCCTACATTTTCTAGGTCTACCATCTTTAAAACGGTTTTGAAATTTTGGTACCTGGCTGAGGCAAATACACTTGTTTTTTGATGAAAATAACTTGGCCCATCATAAATTAAGGTACCGCCTAACAAATCAAATTGTCCACTCAATGAAGGGGTTATTTTGTTGCCTTCTTTGACACTTAATCCTAAATAGGAAGCACTTTTTCTGCCGTATTGCGCGCCAAAACCACCACCTTGAAACGTGGCATTGTCAATTACTCTTGGCGCAAAAATGCTGAATCGGCCACCGTTTGGGTCACTAAAACCACCATAACTTCCTTCTAAGTGCGATAAATTAAACATCGGAATATCATCAACCATGTACACGTTATCGTATGTACCTTGTCCTCTTACCGCAATGGCTGAAAATTGTCCGCCACTGCTTGATACCCCTGGTAAAATACCAATGGCTCTAAATATATCTCCTTGTGCACCTGGATTTCTAAATATTTCTTCCCTTGAAAACGAATAGGTGGATACTGGTAAGGTAGGGTCGTTTTCATTTTTAAATGATTTTACGACTACTTCTTTGGTAGTAATAACTTCATCCAGTAATTCTATTTCTATATAATTGGTTTTGTTTCTGGTAACAATTACCTCTGTAATTAATTTGTTTTGATAACCCATCGCAGCGATTTCAATGGCTTGA
>JBIKPL010000474.1:0-2650 GCA_044357485.1 Cytophagales bacterium | reverse complement strand
GCAAATATACCTAAAATTATTATGCTAAAATGGCAGGGCAAACGCATTAAAATAAATTCAACAAAAAGCCTCACCCCAAGCCTCTCTAAAAGGAGAGGGAGCTGTCCATTAATCATAAATTTGTGATTAATTCATAGAAAACTTACTCGTTTTCAAAAAACTAATTTTAATTTCATCGGGAGCTAAAGCACTTCTCCTTTATAACTGAGCACGAGAGTGCGAAAGTTACGAGCGTAGCTCTGGGTTTGGGATGAGGCTTTTTACATTGAATTTTTGACTAAACATTTTAATGCGTTTGTCCTGGCTAAAATGGCCTCACTATTTAATTGAAATGATTAATTCGCTTTGCGTTAGCGGGAGAGGCTTTGTTTGAGCGCTGCCTTTCTTGTGGGTTGAGGTAATCTTTTAATAGGATATGATTTGACCACAAGAATAAAAGCGAGTGCCGATCACGCGACCGAAGGGAACGCCCTACGAAATGAATAGCTTATCTATGCTATTTAAATCAAACTATTGCACCGCTTCAATGAAATAAAATCAAATACCCTTGCATTTAAACGGTTAAATCAATAGCATAAATTTCTAAAAATCAACTGTTTTTCAGCAAGCCCTACTAAGCCTGAGTTTTGCAAATTATTTATAATATACGTGGGTATTAGAACCTAATTGCCTTTTGTGATTTTGATTGTATTGATACCTTATTTTATTTATAGTCAACTGTTTTCTCCCGTTTAATGCTTACATCTCGTTTGCTTTTTTATGTGTTACAATTTTATCTTTAAAGCGATTTTTAGGCGAGGAGGGTTTGCTTATTTTTGAAATCCAAAACCACCTAAAATTGCTTTGACATAAAACATATTCAAACCATAGCGAGGTCCATTCGTAATATCTCCTCCAGCAAACATCCAATCGGAAGAAGTGGGTGAAATGGCATACCCTAATTTTAGTGCGGTTAAAAAGCCACCGTAAGATTTCTCTTTTTCATCGTATTGAAGTAATGGAATCATGTCAATGTTGAGGGACAAGTCCAGTACAAGTGCTCCCAAACCGATATTGATTTCTTGCCAAGGATTGTTTACAATTTGGTTGCTTGTATAGTTTTTGTTTTTTATAATTTGAACCCCCATGCTTGTTCCTCCAATGCCTATCATGGGATAAATTTTAAGTTTATCGTTATTGTATAGTAAATAACCGATGTCAAAGGTGCCCATTCCGCCACCTAAACTTACAATGGTACTGTCTGATTTTATTTTATCCCCTATAATAGCGGTCCCACTGCCGCCTATTACAAAATTTTCAATGAATGCATGTCCCGTACCACCGACTAAGAATTGCGTGTTGTTGAATTTTCCCGTACCTTCAGCCATAAATGCACGCAGTGTGGATACATCAGTATTACCGATACCAATGGTAAATCCACCACTACCACCTGCTTTCATTTTGGTGTTTTCTTGGGCCATGGTGTAATGGATAATTGTTATGTAAAAGAGTGTTAGGAATATTTTTTTCATGCGTTTAAAAATGGAATTTTAATATCTCGCTTGCTACAAATGGTACCAAGCGAGATATTAAAGAGCTTAAATTGATTTTAGTTTTGGATTATGATTTATTATGATGAGCTTAAGTATTGAAAATTAACCGTCATTGAATCACCTCTTTTTGAATAGGCATACGGCCATATTCAATCCGAATTGCTTGGGAATTTCAATACCATTCAACGACAATTATACTTTTTCTGCTTTTTGATTTTTGTCTAAATATTTATCCAATAGGTCTGGAATTTTTTCGAATACTGCACTGAATCCTTTATTGCTACGTGTGGTTATAAATTGAATTTCTCCACCCTTAACGACTAAGAAACCTACCGGTCCCATTCCCATGCCTGCTCCTCCACCTGCACCCATGCCTTCTCCTTCAGAGCTGCCTTTTGCTGTGCCTTTTCCTTCTCCGCCTCCACCACCAAATCCAAGTCCTATTGACATGACAGGTACACAAGTGAATTCGCCTAGTTGAAATTGTTGTCCAATAATGGTTTCTGTTTTGGCTTCTGATTTTAAAAACTCAGTGATGTTACTGAGCATATCATTTAAATTATTCATAATTGTAAATTAATGGTTAAAGAATGTTTTATTTAAAAAGGTAAGCCCAAAGCAATTGAGCCATATTGTTTTTTAGTTGAATTTGAAATACGTTTTCATGTTTAAAATTTACACGGATATCTAAATGGTAATAATGGGCTACCCAAAAACATAGTGGGAAAACGATTCCATTCCATTCGTTATTGGCCAAATCAAAATGAAGTTTAAATTTTATAATGGTAAAACTGTTAAAAATTCTTCTTGCTTTATAGAACGATAACCTTGATCGTTTATTTTGTTTATACTTGATTTGTGTTTTATTTTTTTTTAGCTGTTGTGTTGGTAAATTATACTGTGAATACCATGGGCCAATCCTTAATCTTAATACCAGACGATTATCGATGTTCAATAGCGTTAAATAGAGTATTTGATAAAATCTCCCCATAACTAAACGTCGATCCGTGTCAATTTCAAAATAGAATGGTGTAAATAAAATAAATGCAATGCCTAGTAAAATGACGATACCTAGAATTCCCCAAATCATAAAAAATTTATTTAACTTAACTGGTTTT
>JBIKPL010000475.1:0-2650 GCA_044357485.1 Cytophagales bacterium | reverse complement strand
TGGGTGTTGAGTTTTTCGACTGGGGTATTGAAAAAAGTTTTAGCCGCGGCCTTGATTCCGAAAGAGTTACTGCCAAAATCAACCGTGTTTAAATACAAGGTAATGATTTCAGATTTTGAATAGGTTCGTTCTAATTTTACCGCTGTAATCCATTCTTTGGTTTTGGCAATAATGGTTTTTACGCCAGGAATCCATCCCAATAATCCTTTGGATGCACCTCTTCTTGTTTTGAAAAGGTTTTTGGCTAATTGTTGTGATATGGTACTTCCTCCACGATTATCGCCTTTTACTAAGTACCAAAAAATAGAAAAAGTGGCTTGCATGTCTACACCACAATGTTCATAAAAACGAATATCTTCTGTCGCAACCAATGATTTAATAACGATGGGAGGGATTTGGTGGTAATCGACAGGGCTACGGTTTTCTTTGAAGTATTTGCCAAACAATACCCCGTCGGCGGTCCATGCTTCAGAAGGGGTGTCTAATTTTGGGTTTTCAAGTTGTTCTAAATCAGGTGATTTTCCAGCCAGCCAAAGGAAATTGTAGTCCACGATTTGAACGTATAAAAATATTCCACCTACCACATAGATAAACCATTTCCATACTTTAAGTACGGGAGTAGCATTAAATTTCTCCAAAAACATTGCCCTCAATTCCATGGAAAAATTCCAAACAATGGTAAGCACATGAATTAAAGTGGTAAATATACGTGTTAAGATGTTCTTCATTTTAATCAATTTCTGACAATTCAGCAATTACAAATATAACCATTGATTTTGTACTGGCAATGTTTTGGGGAACGGTAATTTCATTGCTTGTTAATAAAGCATAGCGGTTATAGGCAAGGCACTTCAACTAAAAACTCCTCCTTAGGTACGGGTATTAAAGTTTATTTGAATGTTTTGGCGAGGATGCTTTGATTAGGATGCCAAATATTCTACGACAGCATCTCTGATGTCGGTGAAGATTTTACGAAGGTTTTCTTCGTTTTCTTCTAATAAAGTTACCCTAAAGCCTTGTAATTCACAGCAGAAAGATGAAATGGGTACCACACAAATTCCCTTTGCTGCCAACAAATAATACACAAATCTTTTGTCTAATTCCATGGCTTCTTCGACCCAACTTTCAACCAATTGATTCACGGCTACATTGTTTACTTTTAGCTTTTGTGTTGAATTGAGTGTTCCTTCTCTGAAAATAATGGTGTTGTAAAATGCCCCATAGGTTTCATTGAAAGTAAGTGCTGGTACTGTACTTAAGATTTCGGCTACAATTTTACTTCTTCTTCCAATGATTTGATTTTGTTCGGCTCTATAAGGCAAATACCGCTCATCTGACATGATTTCTGGTATCGCCAATTGTGGCAATTTGGTGGAGCATACTTCAATCATTTTGGCATTGTCTAAGGCCGAACAGAATCGTGCAAATTCATGGTCTTTGTCTTTGTTGTAATATTCCATCCAACCACAACGAGATCCTGGCCAAGGAAATTCTTTTGAAATTCCTTTCATGGCTATGCCCGGCACATCTTCGATTACTTCTGCCAATGCATACGCTCTTGCCCCATTATAGGTGATGTTGAGGTATATTTCATCGCTTATTAAGAACAGTTTAAATTCTCTCGCTATTTCGACAATTCGCTTCAATGTTTCATAAGGATATACCATGCCTGTTGGGTTGTCAGGATTGATAATTAATATGCCAACAATGGTCGGATTGTATTTGATTTTATTGTATAAATCATCTAAATCTGGATACCAATGGTTATTGGGATCTAATTTATAGGTGATAGGTTCTGTGTTGGCATGGGCCGCTTCTGCGGAGGAATGGGTGGAATAAGCAGGAGCAGGGCCAATAATTCTAGACGTTGGCTCTATGTATTGGTAAAGTTTTGCGATGGCATCGCCTAAACCATTGAAAAATAAGATGTCATCGGCAGTTATTTGCGCTCCGTTTCTTTTATTGTTTAAATCAGCCAAAAACTGACGCGTATGCAATACACCTTTAGATGGACAATAACTAAAAGTATCATTGTCATCAAATAATTTGGCAATTTTTTCTTTCATCCAAACAGGCATATTGAACTTCTTTTGGATAGGATCACCAATGTTTTCCCATACAATCGTTTGTCCTAAGGCTTGAATTTTTTCAGCCTTTTTAACGATTTCCCTGATTTCGTAGCTAAGTTCCTTAGCGCCTTCACTTAAGAGTTTCTGCCTCATCGATTGGATGACTTTAAAATGTAGTTTATTTTACAAGAAAACAAATTTAGAAAAAATGATCAATTAATGGCGTATTAAATGATATTTATACAAACAGGGCATTCATGCCACCGTCGAACCATGTTGATTTTACCAAACAGGGGATGAGTATATTATTGCATAAGCGAATCCCCTGTGTGGTAATCTTTTAAAGTGTTTTACGATTTACCTACCGTATAATACACACAAGTTGTAATAAAGTTTCGTAAAAATGGGATAGCACCAATGAAATGCCATTGTTTACGTGGCTGTAAGCCAAACTTGTATTTATATATTGGGTTAATGAGGTAATGTTGTTTGTTAACTATTTTTAAACCAGCTTCTTGACAGTAATTTTCAAATTGCCCAATGGTGATACTGGTATCCCAAATTTCAAGAAGACATTGAAT
>JBIKPL010000473.1:0-2653 GCA_044357485.1 Cytophagales bacterium | reverse complement strand
AACACTATGGTAGCACTGGCTAAATTGGCATTGTCAAGATCAGTAATTGTTAAATCACCATCGGCAATAGTTACGCCTGAGCCATTTTCTGTATAATTAGTTTGGTAATCAGCTACCGTTTTAAGAGAACTATTGTCGGCATCTAAATCCAAATCAGGAGCATTATTAACAGCAGTAATATGAATTGTAGAAACGGCAGTATTACTATTGATTGTTCCATCATTAACGGTCACATTTATTACCCTATCAGTGGTATTTGGATTGTTAGATCCATTTTTAAACAAAGTAGTATTAATCGCTGTTTCGTAATTAGCCAAATTGGTAACGCCTGTAAAAGTAACCGTAATTTTCCCTACAACTGATGAATCAATTGTGGCAGTAATACCAGTCAAAGTACCCAAAACCAAATAATCTCCAGCAAATTTATTGGTTAATACAATCGTTCCTGATGCCATTGTAACATTGTCAGCATCAGTAATTTTAGTATCCGAAATATCAGCAATATTTACACCAGCACCTTTTTCTGTAAAAGTAGTTTGGTAATCAGCAACGGTTTTGCCTGAACTGTTATCTAAGTCCAAATCCAAATCTGGGGTCGCATTACTTATCAATGCACAACTACCTCCTGGTTTAGGGAAACTTACTAAAAAGTCTAAATCAGGTGTTCCAATAGTTACGGTTGCATCTGTTGTTTTATAAGCGTCATTCGTCGTTGGCATATCCAAAAAAGAGTGAGATGATGCTCCTACAATTAAATTATTCCCATTCAAGGCATGTCCACCAGTTTTTCCGTTTAAAGTATAACTGGTAAATGGGTGCTCATCATAACTTCCACCTAAATAGGTAGCAAAAGTTGTAGCTGTAAAATCTAGATTAATACTAGCAACAAACAAATCATTTTTACCTTGAGTGCCTTGCAAGACATTCATATTCCTTGTAGGAGAAGATAGACCACCTGTAGTTAAATAATCAAGAACTGGTAAATCATCAGAATTAGTTTGACCAGAAAATGTTGGTTCCAATGTACAAAGATTTAAAGAGGTTGCATAATCAGCATATCTCCCCCCATACATTGTAGCATTTGTTATGGAATAAGTTAAGGTATCTAATTTTAAGACATAAGCATCTGCCTGTCCTTTATTAGTAGTTTGAAAAACTCCTGAATTTGGAACACCAGTAACTACTCCATCGGTGTACCCTAATACATAAATGGAGCCTTTATTAAATTTAACATCAGAAGCAAAGGTATACGTTCCGGCGGCATCTTTCTTTTTAATTAATGAGGCAAAAACTTTATCACTCGCGTTTGCTTTGTTCGATTTTAACCTCATAACATAACCTAGTGCACCATTTCCTAAAGCATTATCAACAGCGCCTATAGGTAAAACACCAGACAAAAACTCATGCTGTTCCTCATTAACTCCTGTAATAGACGTGACACCAGCCATTAACACATCATTATCTCCAATAACATCTAAACCTCTAATACCTGCCGCTCCAATACCACAATTATAATCAACAGTAGTTTCAAAACCAGCATAAGTACAATAATCTAAATTACCAGAAAAATCAAATTTTGCATAAAAACCATCATATTTCCAATCACCTGAAAGCGTTTGTTTAAGTGCATTTGCAACAACGGGCAATCCTTGACCGGCAAACCCTGCTATGTGTACTTTATTGGTAGAAACCTTTACGACAAATCCACAATCATCTTTTAGACCACCAATCCATCTGAACCAAACCAAATCACCAGTTAAGGCGTCAAATTTTGCCACAAAGGCATCTCTACTTCCATATCCTCCAGCAACAATACCTGGTTTTGCACCACCAATTAACTTCCCTCCAGGTATAGCAATACTTCCCTCTGAAAAACCAGTCGCATAGACATACTCGTTCACTCCTTCTTTAGAATACTCTACCCCCCAAATATCATCATTAAATGATCCTCCAATATATGTCCACCACAATAAATTTTTCCCATCAGCTGCCATTTTGTATAAATATCCGTCCCAATCTCCAAGCGCACCATTGTGTGTGTTATCCCAAACACCACTTGAAACAGTTCCTCCAACCCAAGTTTGATATTGGGTATTTCCAGCTCCAAAAACATTTCCAGCAGCATCGCTTGCCAAATCTCTTTGGTAAGATGAAGAATTCGCAGCATCAACAGCAGGTACTGTTACAAATGAACCCCAAGTGATTTGGGTTGTTTGGGAAAAAGCGAGCATTGAAATAGTGAATGCTACTATAGTGGTCAGAAAAGTTTTGACGAATTGATTGAATTTTAACATAAGGGTTAAACTTTAAGAAGCTTAATAATAGTACTAATGAAGAGTATGTTATTACAGTATATATAATAACCAATCATAAAGTAACTGTTACTTTATGTAAGTCGAAGATCTTTTTTTTTAACTTCATTCGAAATTAAAAACCGAGGGATTTTGCAAAAATATCAGTATTATAACATAAAGCAAGTATTGAGTTGTCAAAATTCTGAATACCAACACTTTTACAAAAACAATACAACAATTAATAGAAATAATTACATTTCATCAAAACCATTGCTGTGGTATTTGCCCTACATAAGGCGTTTGATTTTTGAACAATAGCCTTCCTACATTAGGGTACATATTTAACAAGTGAATTTCAT
>JBIKPL010000129.1:0-7516 GCA_044357485.1 Cytophagales bacterium | reverse complement strand
GGCGTGAAGGATAGGAATGAAAAGCCCGGAGCGCAGCGAGGACTTGTAATGGATAGCCTGGTCCGAAGGACACGCCCTCAATTTCACCCTACTGAATCCTGTTTTTTCAGCGCATTATCATATCTCTTGATTTTGTATACAAGGTAAAATGGCAAAGGGTCTTTGAAAAATAAAACGATAAGTATTCACTTAGATTAAAGATTTATGTTAATAAGGTAATCATTTTTAACATTTAAACTGGTTTTCAGCAGCCTCTATTTGTTTTCCTTATTAAAAAAACACGATGCTCCTCTAATTCACAATCGTTTCAAAAAAATCAGTCAAAACTTTCCAATACGTTTTGTTGCCCGCATTGTTTTTCCATAGCGCACTTGAGCCATGTTGGCCATTTGTTGGCGGAATAAACAGCAATTTATGTTTACTTTGTACTTGGTTGAAGATATTTTGACAGGTCATGGATTCAGCTTTGGTAGCCGTAATAAAGGTAGGGCATTGGATATTGTGGGCATAAGTTAATATGGAATTTCCATGAAAAGTAAAATACTCGCCCGGAGAAAATGCGATGATGCCTGATACATTTTTAGGATAATTTGACGCTAAAATAAATACCAAAGAAGCAGAATAGGAGCTGCCCCATAGTATGGTTTTGAAGGGTTTAAAGGTGTTGTTGACATATAATAATGCGCTTTCTAAGTCAAGATAAGCATTTTCATAGTCCGTTTTTAAATTCAAGGCAATGGCTTCTTTGTTGGTTTTATTTTCAACATCGTTTACGGTTCCTCCAGCACGTTGGTCAATGGCTAAACAATTGAATCCCATTTTGTTGAGATTTTGGGCGATGCTTCTGTATTCTCCTCTGCTATAATTGGCTTGGTGAAATAGGAGTATAAATGGCTTGCTCGTATCTTTAATCAGGTATAAATCGCCATAGATGGTTAAGCCATCTGTAGATTTAAAATGAATGGTTTTACCTGTAAATGCAGGTGTGCTTGGTTTTTGGTTTTTACGCATGGCTAAAAATATATAAACAGTTAAACAGGTAATGACGAAAATGACAAAGTACTTTTTCATGTTAAAAATTTAGGGTTAAAAATGAAGTGATGAAATATAAAAAAAATAATAGAATATTTCAAAGTAATGTTTTTGTTTTTAGGAGGCTTCTCCCGTGCTGGCATTTCGGTCTACAATGGCTAATAATTCTTTAACTTCTTGTACTTTTTCTGCTTCGCCGATTTTCTCAAACGACACAATTAAATTACGAAACACCCGGGCAATAATATCAATATGGTCACACGGATCAAAATAAATAGGATTAGGTGTAAGATTTAAATGTGAAATATAATTGTCGATGTCAGCTTTACTGAAAATTAACCCTTTATTAAATGCATTGATATAAAACTGAGGTTCTTTGTCGGTTTTATAAGTCAAGATGAAAAGGTTTGGAAGGTTTACCCCGTAAATTGGCAATTTAAGTTTCTGTGCAATCAACAAGTAAACCACACATAAGGCAATAGGATTTCCTTTTCTTGATTCCAAAACATTGTTAATCATTGAATTGGAAGGGGAATGGAAGTTTTTGGTATTGGCACTGAATTTTAATTTAGTGAACACAACATTGTTCAATATTTTTACCGTATCCGCAGCATTGGCCTCTTCTTTCATATCTACCCATGCTTCGTAAAACAATTGTTCAAATTCCGCTTTTATTTTAGCGAATTCTAAATCAGGGTATTGGTATGTTGCCACAAGCCACATGCCTTCTAATAAATCCGTTCCTCCAGCTTCTTTCCAAGCGGTTAAACGGTTCAATAATCCTCCATATTGAATGGTATGAATTAAATTGACGATTCTTTTCTGCACATGCGGGTTGAAATTGGTTTCCCATTCTCTTTCAAGCAGTGGTATCATGCCATCACCAAGAGAAATTATTTTTTCTTTGATGTGCACAATGATTTCTGCGTCATCATCGCCCAATAAAGAAACAAGTGCTTTTAAATTATTGTCGTCTAACATTTAGTTGTCAGTTTTCAGTTTAGTGTTTAGCTTTTAATGCGAAATATTGCATCACGAAAAATTATAAATACTCGGCTACTGCAAATACATGGTTGGTGTATTTTTTCAATGGCTCATCCAAATTTAAGAAAGTTAAATTGATTAAAAAATTGAAAGCGGCAACCTTTGCACCAGATTTTAAAATTAAATCGGCCGTAGCCATTGCAGTACCTCCAGTGGCCAATAAATCGTCATGAATAAGTACGTTCCAATTTTTTTGTATAGCATGCTCTTGTACCTCTATCGTGGCCGATCCGTATTCGAGGTCATAACATTGACTGATGGTTTTTCCTGGTAATTTTCCCGCCTTTCTGATAGGAATAAATGGGATTTGTAATGCATGCGCCAACAACATGCCAAACAAAAATCCCCTGCTTTCAATGCCCGCAATGGCATCGATTTGAATTCCCTTTAATTGAAACCGCATATATGTTACAATTTCGGCACATAATTCCGGATGTTGCAATAAAGGGGTAATGTCTTTAAAAACGATTCCTGGTTTTGGGAAATCAGGACAATCGGTGACATAAGATTTAATGGCTGGAATATTCATCTGGAAAAGTATTCGCGTTAGGTGTTGGTATTAACCTAAAAGAGGACGTCAGTTGTCCTGTTGTCCTCTTTTAGGTAGTTTTTGGTCATATAAATGGTGATTATTGGGCTGTTATTTAACCACATACACCCATTGATGCTCGTCTTTGGCTTTTCCAAGTCTGATGTCTAATAATGTTTGTTTCATTTTATTAGAGAACGTTCTTGTTTCAATAGGAGGTAACTCGTAATCTACGCCATCGTGTCCGATAAGCGCAAAATGGGCTACTACCGCCGCAGTGCCTGTACCAAAGGCATCTTGTATGGTTTTGTTTTTAAGTCCTTCTACAATTTCATCCACCGAAATTTTACGTTCTTCTACTTTGTATCCCCAATCTTTGGCAAGGGTTAAAATGGAATCGCGTGTAATGCCAGATAATATAGAGTCATGTAAAGCGGGTGTAATCAAGGTATCATTGATCACAAACATAATATTCATCGTGCCTGATTCTTCAATGTATTTATGCTCTTTGCTATCGGTCCAAATCAATTGGTTGTATCCTTTTTCAACCGCTTTTTTAGTAGGATATAGGGATGCGGCATAATTTCCAGCTGTTTTAGAGAATCCAATGCCACCTTCCGCAGCTCTTGAGAAATGGTCTTCAAAAACTACTTTTACTGGAGCAGAATAGTATTTAGAAACAGGAGAAGTTATGATTATGAATTGATACGTTTGAGAAGGGGTTACGCCAATACCAACATCGGAAGCAATCATAAACGGCCTGATATACAAGGACGAGTCAGGGTCCTTAGGTACCCATTCGCTATCGATTTTAAGCAATTCGAGTAAGCCTCCCATAAATACTTCTTCAGTCAACTGAGCCATGCAAAGTCTTTCTGCTGATTTATTAATGCGTTCTAAATGTTGTTCTGGTCTGAATAATACCATTTCTCCATCCACATTGCGGTACGCTTTTAATCCTTCAAATATCAATTGTCCATAATGAAGACACATTGAAGCAGGACTCAAACTCAGGTTTTGAAAAGGCACAATTCTTGCGTTTTTCCAGACACCTTCCTGAAAATCACATACAAACATGTGGTCTGCATAAAATTTTCCGAATGGTAAATTGCTGAAATCTATTTTAGCAAGATTTGATTGTGCTGTTTTTTCAATCTTTATTTGAAATCCGTCACTCATAATGATATCGTTTAATGGATAGTAATGAGGGCAATTTACAAAAAAAGCTTAATTGGTTAGAATTTAAGCTTCAAAAAATGTTAAATTATTTTTTTTGTGGATAAAAAATAATGGCTGGCGCAATTTAATGACTTGTAATACAGCCTTATTTAATGGCGCTTTGCTTGGATTGGGTCAGTAATGCACCTATTGTTTGTTAAAGGTGCATTACTGCATATTTTTTATGGGGCTAAACGCTCAATTTTCCAATGGTTGTCTTTTAACTCATAACAAATTCTGTCATGTAGCCTACTTGGACGACCTTGCCAAAATTCTATTAGGGTCGGTTTCAATACATAGCCTCCCCAGTGGGCAGGTCGCTCTACTGTTTCATTGGCATATTTTTCTTCTAAACTTTCTTGGTTATGAATCAGAATTTCTCTTGAAGGAATCACCATGCTTTGTGGCGATGCCCAAGCCCCAATTTGACTCCCTTTGGGGCGCACTGCAAAATAATCATCTGATTCTTTGGCGCTTACTTTAGTAATTGTGCCTTCAATTCTAACTTGTCGTTCTAATTCAGCCCAAAAAAAAGTGAGACAAGCATGGGGATTTATGGCTAATTCTTTTCCTTTTTTACTTTCATAATTGGTGTAAAAACTAAAGCCATCTTCATCAAAACCTTTTAATAATACCACCCTAGCCGATGGTTTATGGTCAGCCGAAACGGTGCTGATTACCATGGCGTTGGCTTCTTTCGCTTCGGCTTTGAGTGCTTCTTCAAACCATGTTTTAAATTGAAGGATAGGAGATTGGTTCACCACCGCAATGTCTAAAGCTTCTTTGGTGTATTCTTTTCTTAGGGTTTGAATATTAATCATGAATTATCTGAAATAAATTTCTTATTTAACAACTAGCTACGCTTATCTGCGTAACTATGACCACAAATAGCATCGCTACTTTATATTTATAAATATTGTTTCGCAATTACGTATATTTCGTTAGTTAAAGCAATGATTTTACATCTGACATTTTACTGATATATATCATGGATATTAGTGTTTGGAATAATGTACTTCCTCAAAAGGGCGACGTTTTAGTCGCAGAACCTTTTATGACTGATCCTAATTTTGAACATGCGGTAATTCTACTTTGTGAAAACAACGAAGAAGGCGCCTTTGGTTTTGTACTCAATAAACCTTCGGATTGTTTTTTATGCGATAGTTTACCTGATTTTGAAAATGTCAATGCTCGTTTATATATAGGTGGGCCTGTAGAACAAAACACCTTGCATTTTATTCATAAAATTGGCGCGCAATTAAAAGGAAGCATTTCACTTGGCAATGATTTGTATTGGGGAGGTGATTTTGAAGAGCTTAGGGTATTACTAACAACAGGATTAGCCAATGCGAATGATTTTATTTTTTTTCTAGGCTATACAGGTTGGGATAAAATACAATTAACGGAAGAGTTAAAACAAAATGCTTGGGCTGTTACCAAACTAACGGCACTCGAAATATTTACCGCATCACCCTCTCTATTATGGAAAAGTACCATGGTAAGTTTGGGAGGAAAATATAAAATCATTGCGAATTTCCCCTCTAATCCCCGCTTGAATTAATTATTTTCATTAAAATGATTAAATTCATCTGTGTTTTTTTCTTTTTTTAACTTGCTTTGTTGACCTTTAAGCACTGATTTAGAACTTTTCAATATTATGAACCAAGAAAACATTGATCAACTTGCTAATGCCGAAGATAATGAAAGTTATTCCGAAGCTATTCAAAACGATTTTGAAATAGAACACGCATTTGTGCCAACCACAAAAGCGGCGTTATTAGCACATGCTATTCAACTGCATCATGAGCTTTCCGATTTTGTGATTTTATTCAATAAGCTTAAAAAATTAAAGCCATTTCTTGACGATTTTATCGAATTTGAAAAAAATAGCGCCTTAGATAAATTTGTTGCTGATGGAGGAGATGTAGATGGCTTTGAGTTTAGACTTGATGCTGAAACCTTGCATTTTGAACAGCAATTTAAAACAGTGAAAGAAAGTTTTGCTAAACAACAAGCGCAATTAGTCGCCAATAAGGAACATAACCTTAAAGTTAAGCAAGATATTCTTATAAGAATGCGAGCGTTGCTCGATTCTGAAGAAGACAATTTAAGTAACGCAAAGTTTAAAACTTTACAACAAGAATGGAAGTCTACAGGGGTTGTGGCGCCAGCTTATGTACAAGAACTTTGGGCGAATTACAATGCTTTGGTAAATAGATTTTATAATAACAGAAGCATTTTTTATGAATTAAAAGAACTTGATAGGAAAAAAAACCTAGAAGCTAAAGTGGAACTTTGTTTAAAAGCCGAAGCTTTAAAAGAGGAAACCGTAATTCCTAAAGCATTAAAAGAGCTTAATGAAATTCACCAAGAATATAAACTTTTAGGGCCAGTTCCTCAAGAACAACAAGAAACGATTTGGCTGCGCTTAAAGCAGGCTACAGATGCCGTTTATCAAAATAAGCGTGTGTACGACGAGCAAATTAAAGCTCAATATGCTGCTAATTTGCAATTGAAAAAAGATTTATTGCCTCAAATTCACGGTTTTGACTCGTTTGAGTCCGATAGTATTCAGGAATGGAATAAGCAATCAGAACAAATTACCGCCTTAAAAGAGCAATGGTTTAAAATTGGTGCTGTCGATAAAGATAGAAGTAGCGGTATTGATAAACTATTTTGGACTTCATTCAAATCTTTTTTTAATAGAAAAGAACAGTTTTATAAGCAATTGGATGCCATGAGAAATGCCAATTTGCTGAAAAAAGAAAACTTGATTAGCCAAGCGGAAACATTTTTAACGGAAGCTGATATTGAACAAGCCATCAATGCCATAAAACGTATTCAGGCCGATTGGAAAAAGGTAGGGCCTACTCCTAAAAAAGTGAATGAGCAAGTGTTTTTGAAATTTAAAGCCATTTGTGATGCTGTTTTTGAAAAGAAACGCCAAGATCAAGTAGCTAAAGAAGCGGCGTATAGTGAAAATCTTGAAGCTAAAAAGGCACTTTGTGACCAATTAGAAGCAGTAAATAAGGCTGATGCGAATCCATTGTTGGTAAACACCATGATGGAAGCATGGGAGCGTATAGGGTTTGTTCCGGCATCAGCAGTGCTTATACTCAACAAAAGGTTTAATGATGGCCTTGATGCGCTTATTGATGAACTTGCGATTGAGTCAGCGGAAAAAGTGAAATTGAAATTAGTTGCACAAATGGGCTTGGTTAAAGATTCCCCTGATGCAAAAAATATTGTCGCTAAAAAAGAGCAGGGAATCAAACGTAAAATTAAAGAACTTCAAGAAGAGGGTGATTTGCTTTTAAATAACCTTGCATTTTTTGCAAAATCAAAAAATGCTGATGCGCTTAAAAAAGAAGTGGAGGCCAAAGTGGCGGTCATGAATTTGGAAATCAAAACTTTACAAGAACAGCTAAAAGTAATAACGGAAGCATTCAAATAAATAATGCTTTTTAAGATAAAAAAGTAGGCTTAAAGTTTGTACTTATAAAAATAAATACTACTTTTGTAAACCAAACAATAAGAGACGCCTCTTTAGCTCAGCTGGTAGAGCAACTGACTTGTAATCAGTAGGTCGTTGGTTCGATCCCGACAAGAGGCTCTGAAATTAAACCGCTTTAAATCAATGATTTGAAGCGGTTTTTTTTATGCCTAAATACTCGAAAATGGCTGTTTTATGTG
>JBIKPL010000013.1:0-21460 GCA_044357485.1 Cytophagales bacterium | reverse complement strand
ATCAATAAAATAATTATCATACTCTTCTTCTATATTGATAATTACATTTTTACAAATACGCTCACTTTGTTGTTTCTCTGCAAAACCTATGACAGTAAAAAGCACCACCATCAGCACAGTACCTTTGAACAAGGTGCTGGTTACAATGCCGATGAATTTGTCTTTTATCTTTTTCATGTCAGTATAGGGTACTGAGTACAGAGTGCTGAGTTATAAGCTATTCACTTTACTCTGTACCCTATACTCTGTACTTTATCTTTTACTAAATACTTCTTTTATCTGTGGCACAAAGCGATCAATATCACCTGCACCAATGGTTACCAATACTTCAAATTCATTATTTTGAACCAAATTCATTAAATTTTCTTTGGTACAAAGTTGTTTTTCTTTACTTGTAATATTGTTCATTAACATTTCAGAACTTACGCCAGGTATTGGCAATTCTCTTGCAGGATATATGTCTAACAAAAACAATTGATCGGCCAAACTTAAACTTTGGGCAAAGCCCTCTGCAAAATCACGCGTACGGCTAAACAAATGAGGTTGAAAGATTACCGATATTTTTTTAGTTGGATATAAGGCTTTTACGGAGAGCAAACAGGCTTCAATTTCTGTTGGATGATGTGCGTAATCGTCGATATACACTGTTTTCTCTGATTTATAAATAAATTCAAACCTGCGTTTCACTCCTTTAAAACTTTCTACACCCGCTTTAATTTTATCCATAGGCACCCTTAAATGTTTAGCCACAGTCATGGCGGCCACCGCATTTTCTACATTATGAAAACCAGGCATATTTAAAGTAATGTCTCTAATAATTAAATGTGAGGATACATAATCGAAAGTAAAACAAGCATCTCCAGGACGAACATTCATGGCAAATATTTCACCGTCGCCAATACCGTAATTTACTTTACTAACATGGTCAGGCACATTTAGTGTAAGCCCTTTTTTTATAACCAGTTTTCCGCCCTTTTTGATTTGCCCAACAAATGCGTTAAAGCTATCTAAAAGCGAATTATGATCACCATAAATATCCAAGTGATCGGCATCTGTTGAAGTTACGACAGCGATAGATGGATAAAGCGTCAAGAAAGAACGATCATATTCATCTGCTTCCACAACAGCAATGCCCTCTTTGTCGCCAATCAATAAATTTGAATTATAATTGGCTGTGATACCACCCAAGAAAGCGCTAATTTCTAACCCACTGTGTTTTAAAATATGCGCAGTCATAGAAGACGTCGTTGTTTTGCCATGAGTTCCGGCAATAGCCACAGTGGTCATGTCGGCAGTGAGCAAGCCCAATACTTGGGCACGTTTCATCATGGTAAACTGTTCACCAGTAAAATGAATTAACTCAATGTTATTGACAGGAATCGCTGGGGTAATCACCACCAAGGTTTCCTCTTTGTTATAAAATTGGGTAGGAATTCTGCCTACTTTATCATCATAATGAATATCCATCCCTTCTGCTTCCAGCGCTTCTGTTAATGGAGAAGAGGTTTTATCATAACCGCCTACATAAAATCCATTGGCTTTAAACCATCTGGCCAAAGCACTCATGCCAATGCCTCCGATTCCGAGAAAATAGATATTGCGATATGTCGATAGTTTCATCAAAATTTAGATTTTAACATGTAGTTTAATCACTTCTTTTGCAATTACTTCTGCCGCATCGGGTTTTGAAAGTGTTGCAATATTGGTTTTCAGTACCTTTTGTTGTGCTTCATCAGCTAGTAATGCTAAAACAGTATCAACCAAGGTAGCGTTTGCGTCCGCATCTTTTACCAAAATGGCTGCCTGTACATTGGCCAAGGCTTGTGCATTTTTAGTTTGATGGTCTTCTGCCACATTTGGAGAAGGCACTAAGATGCAAGGTTTTTCGGCAGTACACAGTTCTGTGATAGACAATGCGCCAGCCCTAGAAATCACGACATCAGCCACCGCATAAGCCAAATCCATTCGACTGATAAACTCATATACCTTGGCATCTCCCCAACCATTGCTTCTAGGTCCGGCAGCGGCCAATTGCTGTGCCTTCGTAAAATAGCTTTTCCCTGTTTGCCAAATTAATTGGTAACCTGCTTGACGAATTTTTTCTAACCCTCCAGCAATACTTTCATTGATGGTTCTTGCGCCAAGGCTTCCTCCAATCACCAATATAGTTTTGCGATCCGCTGCAAACTTAAATTCAAACAAACCAGGCAATTTCAACAAAGAAGCATTTACAATTTCTTTTCGAACAGGATTGCCTGTATACACCAACTTATGGGCAGGGAAATATTTATCCATTCCTTCATAAGCCACACATATTTTTTTGGCTCTTTTGGCAAGCAATTTATTGGTTAAACCAGCATAAGAATTTTGTTCTTGAATTAATGCTGGAACACCGGCAGCAGTGGCAGCCCATAACATAGGGCCACTGGCATAACCACCAACGCCAACAGCCACATCAGGTTTAAAACCTTTCACAATGGCACGGGCTCTCCATAAACTTTTAATCAACTTAAATGGAAAAAAAAGATTTTTAACCATATTCCCAACACTCAATCCTCTTTGTAAACCTGCAATTGGTAAACCAATAATGTCATACCCCGCTTGGGGCACCTTTTGCATTTCCATTCTGTCTTCTGCCCCGACAAACAAAAACTCCGCATCAGGCACCAACGCTTTGATCGCATTTGCGATTGCTATTGCAGGGTAAATATGCCCCCCCGTTCCACCACCTGATATTAGTACTTTCATTTTTTAGTTTTCAGTTTAGAGTTCAGAGTTTAGAGTTTAGATCAGAGTTTAAAACTCTAAACTGATGACTCTAAACGCTAAAGTTCATTCTCTTATCTTTTTTTCAATGCATTTAACATCGACTTAATCTCTACCACTTCCTTTGCTAAAACTTTATAAGTTTCAGACTTTAAATAGCTTAACTCAGTACACAAAAACAACAAGTAATCTGTTTCTTGAGCTGATGCAAATGCTATTTGCATAAACCTAGCTTTATCCAACTTTGTTATCCTACCACATCCCTCAGCGATGTTTATTGCCACTGAAGCACTAGCTCTTCTTATCTGGTTTGTCAAAGCATATACTTCCTCTTTTGGAAATACTTTAGTCTCTATAAACACTAATCGTTAGTTTATGAGCTTTACTCCAAACTATTAACTTTTTATAATCCTGCATATCAAAAACTAAAAACGCTAAACCGAAAACAGAAAATGCTATACGCTAAACTAAGCCACCGCAACTTCTTCCCTATCCCCTCTGCTCACACTCAAAATTATTCCCAAAGAAACCCCTGTAAATAACAGTGACGTTCCACCCATACTCAACATCGGCAAAGGCAAACCGGTAATTGGTCCCAAACCAACGGCAACGCCCATATTAATCATGGCTTGAATAACCAAACTGAAACTGAGTCCGGCCGAGAGCAAACCTCCAAATGCTTTTTCACTATTGGCCACCGTAATCATACCTCGGTATAAGATAACCAAATACAGCAACAGCACTACAATACCACCAACGATGCCATATTCTTCAATAATAATGGCGTAAATAAAATCTGAATAAGGGTGAGGAAGCACATTTTTTTGTGTACTATTTCCTGGACCTTTCCCTAAAACACCACCCGTAGCAATGGCGATATAAGACTGTTCTGCTTGAAAAGGAATTTCAGTTGGATGGGCAAATGCTTTCACCCTTGAAATGGCCGTACCCAACCTTTGCCCAACGGCCAAAGCTACTGTTAAGCCCAACATGCCGACCACCACCAACATCATCAAGTATTTCATGGGTACCCTACCAATAAACATCAACAACATACAAGTAGCAAAAAGCATTAGAGCGGTCGATAAATTTGTTAAAGCAATGGCACAACAAATGGTACCCACCCAAAGTAGCACAGGCAGTAAAGTATCTTTAAAGTCATCAATATTTTGTTGTCTTTTAGCCAACATGCTTGCTAAACTTGTAATCAATGCAAATTTTGCTAAATCTGAAGGTTGAAATGATTGGTTAATCAATGGTATGGTAAACCAACGAGATGCTTCATTGATATTTGATCCAAACTTCCAGGTATAAAGTAAGATTGGTAAAGAAGCAATTAAAGCAAACCTAGAGATTTTAGCATATTGTCTATAATCTACTTTATGGGCCAACCACATGGTTCCTAAGCACAAAAACATAAACATGCTGTGTTTGAATAAATAATGCTCGGTGTTGCCATGCATCATTTTATACGCCAAAGTACCTGTTGCACTATACACCACCGCAATAGAAATTAAAGACAAAGCAAGTACCACGAACCAAATTACTGGATCGCCCTTGAGATTATCTTTAAGCCATATTTTGCTGTCGGTTAACATATTTAGTTTAGGGTTTAGGGGTAGTTGAATTAAAAACTGATAACGCTATACTCTTAACTTTTGACGTAAATTGATTGCCACGGTCTTCGTAATTTTTGAATAAATCAAAACTTGCACAAGCTGGAGAAAGCAAAACCACATCACCCGATGAGGCACTTTCGGAAGCCACCTTCATCGCTTCTGCTAGGGTATCGGTTGATACAATATTGTCAATGACCTCTAAGAAATAATTCTCCAAAGGCGCATTGTCTTTCCCCATGCAAACCAATAATTTCACTTTAGCTTTCACCAATTGTTTAATTTGGCTGTAATCGTTTCCTTTGTCCACACCACCTGCAATCCAAATCACTGGCTTGGTCATGGCGTCGAGTGCATAAAACACCGAATCTACATTGGTGGCTTTTGAATCATTGATATAAGTCACGCCGTTGATTTCAGCTACATTTTCTAAGCGATGTGCAGCATTTTTAAAATCAGCCATCAAGGCTTGGTAATCAAATGGACCATTAATGCCCGCTTGTATTCGTATGGCCTCCACACCCAACACTGCCGCCATGGCATTGGCCACATTGTGTTTTCCTTGAATAGGCAATTCGTTTATGGAAAGCTTAAATTCATTTCCAGCAATAGCAAACTGCATAAATTCTCCTGACAGATAAGCCCCTTGTGCCACTTGATGTTGCAATGAAATTTCAAGCAATTGTGCACGTACAGTATGCGAAGGCAAAAACTCCGTAATGGCTTCATTGTCAATATGCGTAATGAAATAATCAGAAGCCGTTTGATTTTGAAGTATCCTGAATTTTGAATTCACATAATTCTCGAAATTATAGTTATATCGGTCTAAGTGATCAGGGGTAATGTTTAACAGCATACCAACGTCTGCTTTAAACTTATATAAGTCGTCTAACTGAAAGCTACTTAATTCCAACACGAAATAATCAAAGGTATCTTCGATTACCTGTTTAGCCATACTATCGCCAATATTTCCTCCTATGCCAACATTAAAACCAGCTTTTTTTAACAGATGATAAGTGAGTAAAGTGGTAGTCGTTTTACCATTGCTACCCGTGATGGCAATGATTTTAGCGTTGGTATATCTCGCAGCCAATTCCAATTCGGAAATGATTGGCGTATGCTGACCTCTAAGTTTCTGAATAATGGGTGCCTTTTCAGGAATTCCTGGGCTTTTCACTACTTCAAAGGCATTTAAAATAAGTGCCTCGGTGTGTTGTGCTTCTTCAAAAGCAATATGATGTTCAAGTAAAATAGTTTTATATTTATCGGCAATAACAGCCATGTCAGACACAAACACCTCATAGCCTTTTGCATTGGCTAATAGTGCTGCGCCCGTACCGCTTTCTCCTGCTCCTAGTATGACTATTCGTTTCATGTATTAGGTATTAGGTATTAAGTATTAAGTACAAGGTAATTTCTTAATACCTGATACTTAATACCTAATACTTATTTATCTCATTTTCAATGTTGCAATCGTCAGCAAAGCCAACATAATTCCTACAATCCAAAACCTGGTTACAATTTTGGCTTCATGGTAACCTGATTTTTGGTAATGGTGATGAAGAGGTGCCATTTTAAAGATTCTTCTTCCTTCACCAAATTTCTTTTTGGTATATTTAAAATAAGCTACTTGAAGCATTACAGACATATTTTCGATTAAAAATATACCACACAATACAGGAATCAATAGTTCTTTGCGAATGATTAATGCCAATACCGCAATGGTTCCGCCTAGCGAAAGACTACCCGTATCGCCCATAAACACTTGTGCGGGATAAGAATTGTACCATAAAAACCCTACACATGCCCCTACAAAAGCGGCACAGAAAATCACCAACTCTCCCGAATTGGGAATAAACATGATGTTTAAGTAATCGGCGAAAACCGTATTCCCTGACACATAAGCCAATACCGCCAAGGTTAATCCGATAATTGCAGAAGTGCCCGCGGCCAGCCCATCTATGCCATCGGTGATATTTGCGCCATTAGATACGGCTGTAATAATAAATATCACTACCAATACATATACATAGCACGTATAATCTTCTCCTAAAATATTGGCATAATCAAACTCATTGTCTTTCAAAAAAGGAATTGTTGTAATCGTAGAAGTGACGTCTACATGCTTGTCAGACACATGCGAAGTCGTGCTAATGCCATCACCCAATTCGTATTCTCTTACCACCACATGTTCATTAAAATACAAGGTTAAGCCAACTACTAATCCCAAAACCACTTGTCCAACAATCTTAAATCGGCCATGCAAGCCTTCTTTATTTTTCTTAAATACTTTAATATAATCGTCTAAAAAGCCAATCAATCCCAACCACAAAACAGTCACCAACATCAAAATAATGTAGGTGTTCATTACTTTGGCAAACAACAAAGTAGGAATTACCACCGAAGCAATAATAATTAAACCACCCATGGTAGGCGTCCCTTTTTTTTCTGCTTGTCCAACTAATCCTAGTTCTCTGATGGTTTCACCTACTTGTTTTTTACGAAGAAATTCAATGAGTTTTCCCCCAAATACAGCACCAATTAACAACGATAGCATCACCGCCATTACCGCTCTGAAAGAGATGTAATGAAAAATTCCTGCCCCAGCGAGGTTAAATTTTTTGTCGAGGTATTGAAATAAGTAGTAGAGCATATTTTTTTAGTGTTAAATTTTGAGTGTTAAATGTTAAGTAGCTTCGCTTTTTACTAAACATTCATAACTAAACACTCATCACTTATTTAAGTTTTCTTGTGTTGTTTTCACGATTGATGTTAACATTTTTATCAGTTCATTAATTTTATCTAATTCATTAGTAACATTTATTTCAACCAATTTTCCTTCATTTAATAACCTAAGCCAATAAAGTGTTTCTCTTGCTTCTTTTGATGCAATTGACATTTTATGAGCAAATTCTTTTTTACTTATTCCAGCATTTGCTTCTTCTATATTCGCCCCTACACTTGTGCCACTTCTGAGTAATTGTTTAGAAATAATATATTCCTTTTCAATTATTAATTTTTTATACAAATCAATTATCAGCAAAGAGAACTTAAAACTTTTATCTTTTACATTCATAAAAACTGATAATTTAAAATTAAACGGCTAATAATACATTCTTCAACTAATTACTCCTATCCTCTTTTGCAATACTTAACTCACAACCCAACACTAATCAAATAATAAACACTCACAACTCAACACTCAACACTCGCATTAGCTCTTCCTTGTCATCAAAATGATGTTTCACGCCTTTAATTTCTTGATAATTCTCATGTCCTTTTCCGGCAAGTAGAATGATATCGTGCTCATTGGCCAACATACAAGCCGTTTTAATGGCTTCCCTTCTGTCCAAAATAGTCAGCACCTTTCTTGCAGATTGTATACTCACTCCTTTTTGCATTTCAGCCAAAATAGCTTCAGGTGCTTCATTTCGAGGGTTATCACTGGTAAGAATCACTTTATCGCTGTACTTACAAGCAATCTCCGCCATGATAGGACGCTTTGCGGCATCCCTGTTTCCCCCGCAACCAACTACGGTAATTACTTTTCCTTCCCCTTTGAGGTCGGCAATAGTCGTAAGAACATTTTCTAACGCATCAGGGGTATGGGCATAATCGACAATGCCAGTGACATGATTTTTAGATATCACTTGCTCAAACCTGCCTTTTGCGGTATCTAAACCCGAAAGTTCGGTCAATACATCGTCTTCGTTTTCCCCTAATAAAACTGCCGCCGCATATACCCCAAGCAGGTTATAGGCATTAAAGCTGCCAATTAATTTAAACCAAACTTCTTTGTTTTGCACCTCCAACTGTAAACCATGAAGGGTATTACCCATTAATTTCGCCTTGAAATTAGCGATGGTTTTAAGGGCAAAAGTATATTTTTTAGCCGCTGTATTTTGCAACATGATTTTGCCATTTTTGTCATCTACATTGACAAGCGCAAAAGCTGTAGCAGGTAATTGGTCAAATAATTTTTTCTTGGCTTTGATATAATTGTCAAAAGTCAAATGATAATCGAGATGATCGTGGGTGATGTTGGTAAAAATGGCCCCTGCAAATTCGATTCCTGCAATTCTAGCTTGTTCGATGGCATGAGAACTCACTTCCATGAAACAAAACTGACAACCTGCTGCCAACATTTTAGCCATCAACGCTTGGCAAGTCACAGCATCTGGCGTAGTGTGTGTGGCAGGTAAAACCGTTTCATTGATTTGGTTTTGAACTGTTGATAACATGCCAACATCATAGCCTAATTTTCTAAACAAATGGTGTAATAAAGTAACATTGGTTGTTTTACCGTTGGTACCTGTTACCCCAATCACTTTCATTTGACGAGAAGGATTGCCATAAAAATTTGCAGCCATCAATCCCATGGCCACATTTGAATTTTCAACCTGTAAATATGTGATCCCCTCTTTTGTAGCAGCAGGCATTCGTTCTAACAAAACCACCTTTGCTCCTAATTCAATCGCCTTATCAATAAATTGATGGCCATCAACGGTTGTACCTTTAGAGGCAACAAAGACAACACCTTCCGTTACATTTCTAGAATCAAAAACAATAGCATTAACCTCCACAGCAGTATTACCAACTGTTTGAATTAATCCTATTCCGGTCAATATGTTTTGTAAATTTTTCAGTTAATTAATTATTTTTTGTACTGCTTTATTTCATTTAAAATTTTAACCCTAATTCCCCAACACTAAGGTTATGCCATTTCCCCTTATGGCTCTTTCACCAGCCATAACGGACTGAGAGATTACTTTTCCTTTTCCTAGTACGGCAACCCGTAAACCATTATTTTCAAGCAAATACAGGGCATCTCTCAAACTCATTCCTTGCACATTCGGCACAATGCCATCTCTAACGGTTCTGTTTTTCCAAGCAATAAATTTTTGACTATTATCGCCATCAATCCATTCGTCTTGGTCTGAACCATGGTTTGAAACCCCTAATTGGTTGCAAAGCAATTTCAAATCATCGGCATACCCAGGTTTCAGCTTGGGTAGTGTTAACTTATTCACAAGCAAAGATTTGTCAGATTTTAATACCTTATGCATTTCAGGATCTTGCGCATAAATCTTATCTGCAATTTCCTTAAACACGGGAGCCGACACATCTCCACCATATAAATGGAATCCTTTTGGACTATCAATGACTACAATACAACTATATTTTGGTTTTTCGGCTGGGAAATAACCGGCAAAAGAAGTATAGTAATTTTTGGTATAGATTCCGTTTTTAATTTTTTGTGCAGTTCCTGTTTTCCCTGCAATTTTGTAATCAGGATTTTTAATGTTTTGTGCTGTTCCTTCTTCCACCACTGCTTCCAATAATGTTTTCACCTTTTGTAAGGTTTGATCAGAGCAAATTTTTTCTTCTAAAACCCTGGCATGGTACTGTTCCAAAATTTTATCGGCACGATTGGTATTGTTCACAATAATTGGTACAATCATTTTGCCATTGTTAGCCACCGCATTGTACAAACTCAGAATGTGCAATGGCGATATTTTCATTTCATAACCAATTGACATCCATGGCATGGTAACCCCACTCCAAGTCGTATCTTTTGGGTTTTTAATGTAAGGCACCGCTTCACCCTGCATCTGAAAACCAAGAGGTTGGTCGAGTTTCATTTGTTTAATGTACTCGATGTATTTCTCAGGTGTTGATTTAAAATGTTCAAAGACCATTCTCGAAATCGCCACATTTGATGATTTCGCAAAAGCTTGTTTCACGGTTAATTTACCATAACCGCCTGGTTTAGAATCGGTCATTATTTGGTCATAAAACTGAAATTTTCCATTACCAGTATTAATCACATGATCCAAATCCAAGTCTTTATCTTCAAATAAAGCAATCATAGAAGCCAATTTAAAAGTAGACCCAGGATCAGTAAGACTAGCTACTGCGTAATTATAATTTTCACTATAACTACTATCTCTGTTCATGGCTAAATTAGCAATGGCTTTAATTTCACCTGTTTTCACTTCCATCAATACCACACAACCATAATCAGCTTTATGCATGCGCAAATGTTTTTCTAAAGCCGCCTCTGCTACATCTTGCAAATTGATGTTGATGGTCGTTTGGATATCATAGCCTTGTTCAGGCTGTAATTCAGACTCATCGTGTAAAGGCTTCCAAGCACCTGCGATTTTGGTAAAAATGGCTTCTCCATCTTTTCCTGCCAATTGGCTATTGAAACTATATTCTAAACCAGCTCCTCTATAATCTTCGTTTACAAAGCCAATAGTTCTAAAAGCCAATTCAGAAAACGGTCGGTAACGCCTATCCATTTTCTCAAAAATAACGCCCCCTTTTCGGCCTTCTCTAATGATAGGCCAAGCAGTCATCGCTTTTTTTACTTGATAATTAATCATTTGGCGCGTAAGCACCAGGTAACGTTTGCCTTTAGCGCGTGCGTTTTTTATTTTAATCAGGTATTCTTTTTTACTTTTCTCTGGAAACTGTTGCGAGAGCATTAAGGCCAGAGAATCAATTCCGGCTTTAAAAGCAGCAGGTTTAGCCACCGTAGGATCAATTGCCACGCGATAAAATGGCAAAGAGGTAGCCAATAAACTTCCGTTGTCAGAATAAATATTGCCACGGGTAGCTTTCACAATCATGGCACGAATACCATTTTTCTGTGCTACTTTTTCCCATTGATCCCCTTCCACAAATTGAAGCACCCATATTTTCCATACAATAAGCATAGAAAACACGAAGACAAGCAAAAAAGCTATTCTTACACGGAGTAATATCGACTTCTTAATATTATTCACTTGCCGGTAATTCTAGGTCGCCTTCTTTGATTTCGATGGTATAAGGAGGTTCCGCACTTTCAAATAAGCCCATTGACTCCACATTTTTAGCCACTTCCGATTGCTTACTGGCAAACATATAATCTGACTTCAAAGTGGTATAATCGGCCCTAAGGTCTTCTACCTCAGCTTTTGTTTTGGCTATATCTCTAACCGTTTTATCTGCATAATGGCTATTCGCAATATAAAATATGGCAAGAATAGACACGTATAAAATGTACGGAAAATACTCAACAGGAACCCCTTCTTTAAAAACCGCATCCATTTTCAGTTTATTCTCAATCAATTTAAAGATAGAGAACCCTGAAGACGGCGATGTCGATTTTTTCTTTTCTGGTTTAGGTTCTGATTTGAATGTATTTATGGCCACAATTTTTTTGTTATGAGTGTTGAATGTTTAGCAACTTCGCTCATTCATTACGCTTCACTAATATTATTTTTTCACTATTTAATTACTTAAATGAGTGTTGAGTGTTTAGTGTTGAATGTTTAGTAGCTACGCTCATTCTAAACTCCTCACTAATATTATTTTTTTCACTATTTAATTACTTAAATGAGTGTTTAGTGTTGAATGTTTAGTAGCTACGCTCATTCTAAACTCCTCACTAATATTATTTTTTCACTATTTAATTACTTAAATGAGTGTTGAGTGTTTAGTGTTGAATGTTTAGCAACTTCGCTCATTCATTACGCTTCACTAATATTATTTTTTTACTATTTAATTACTCAAAACTCAACACTAAGCACTCACAACTTCCTCGCTATTCTTAATTTTGCACTTCTTGCCCTGTTGTTTCTCAATACTTCTTCTTCAGAGGCTTCAATTAATTTTCTGTTCACCGCTTCAAAAGGTTTGATTTCATTGCCGTAGAAATCTTTTTCAACATCACCATGAAACTTCCCTTTTTGGATAAAATTTTTCACCAATCGATCTTCTAAAGAATGGTAAGACATCACCACCAACAGCCCTCCGGGTTTAATTACATCAATGGTGCCCATCAGCATTTCTTCCAACGTTTTCAATTCATCATTTACATCGATGCGTAAAGCCTGAAACATTTGGGCAAAATATTTATTTTCTTCTCCCTTTTTAACCAATGCCCTTACGGCATCTTTAAGTTCGTAAACAGTTGAAAGTGGTTTGCTTGCTCTTGCCCTTACAACTTGTGCTGCCAAGCTTTTGGCATTTTTAATTTCACCATACATGCCAAATATCCTATGCAAATCGTGCTCAGAGTACTCATTGATAATATTTTTGGCCGTAACAGAACCCATCTGGTTCATCCTCATGTCTAAGTCGGCATCAAACCTAATCGAAAAACCTCTTTCAGGGGTATCAATTTGATGTGAAGAGATGCCTAAATCAGCCAAAATGCCATCTACTTTATTGACACCGTGCAGTCTTAAATATTTTTTTAAATACCTAAAATTTGCTTCAATCAATGTAAATGCAGGATGGTTAATTTTATCCGCATTCGCTTTGGCATCTTGGTCTTGGTCAAAACCATATAATTTACCAGTAGTCAATTTTTCAAGAATGGCTTTACTATGGCCACCACCACCAAATGTTACGTCTACATAAATCCCAGCTGGATTAATCTCTAAACCTTCAATGCATTCTTTCAACATCACGGGAACATGGTAAGCTTGCTCCATTAGGCTTGTTGAATTTTAGTACCTAAATGTTTTTGTAACATTTCCGCCAATTGTTTAGGATCTTTAATTAAGTAAGCGTCATAAATTTCTGGATTCCAAAGCTCCATACGATTCCCTAATCCTACCAAAATGACCTCTTTGGTTATTCCTGCATGTTCAAGCATTCTTTTAGAAATCAAAAACCTGCCCATATTGTCTAAATCAACTTCCGTATTTCCTCTCAAAAAATTCCTTTGCACCATGGCCGTATTTTCATCAAATTCATTTAGGGAAGATATTTTTTCTGCAATTTTTTCCCACTCTGGAATTGTATAAATCAATAAACAAGGGTCAGTACTTTTTTGAATTACCAACTCGGCATGATGATTTTCAGGCAAACGCACCTTTACACGCGAAGGCAAGAGCATTCTGCCTTTCGCATCTACAGTACATTCATATTCTCCTGAAAAATAAGCCATTACGATGATTAATTAGTTAAATAGCCCCTTTATACCAGTGGCTATTCACAAATATAAAAAATATAGCTCCAACTTCCACCACTTTTTACCATTTTTTCCCACTTTTTTTCCTAAACATCAAAAATTGTCTAATAATCGGATATTCTATTAGGAAAATATCAAATACTAAAAACTGACAAAAAACCAATCTTTTAATTTTCAATACATTAACATTAACAATTAAAAGCTATTCTTTCATGAAAGCATTACAAAATACTCATATTCATTAACTTAGAATAAAAACGAAATAAAAACCAAAAAAAAGGAAACAATATTGTACTATTCAAAGATTACATCCCTATTTTTAAGTTGAATTATATGGCTAAAAGGACAAAAATAACGGTGGCAACTAAAACATGGTTAAGCCCAAGATCAAGGTTAATCCTCGTCTTAAATTAGCGTTGTAATGAATTAAAATATTGAAAAATTTGAACATAAAAATCAATACATTGTTAAAGATTCGGGAAGGTAAAACAGCATATCCTCAACCTACCAATCAATTCTTTTTTAAAGAAGCTTTAAAATCAGTTTTAAATAGTGAAATTGCATGCTTAAATAGGTAATCCCTTATGAAATTCAGTTTACAATCAGAATATGCTCCAGCAGGAGACCAGCCAGTTGCTATTCAAAAACTTGTAAAAGGGCTCAATAATGGTGATCAGGCACAAACATTATTAGGCGTTACAGGTTCGGGTAAAACATTTACCATGGCCAATGTAATTCAAGAAGTACAAAGACCAACTTTAATATTAAGTCATAACAAAACATTGGCGGCGCAATTGTATGGTGAAATGAAAAGTTTTTTCCCCGACAATGCCGTTGAATATTTTATCTCTTACTACGACTATTACCAACCTGAAGCCTACATTGCTTCTAGTAACCTCTACATAGAAAAGGATTTGTCGATTAATTCGGAAATCGAAAAACTAAGACTGAGGGCCACTGCATCTTTGGTATCGGGCAGAAGAGATGTCATTATTGTGGCATCCGTTTCTTGTATATATGGTATTGGCAATCCGGATGATTTCAGTAAAAGTGTAGTTAAAGTTACCAAAGGAGCGGCCTTAAATAGAAGTCAATTTCTATTTTCATTGGTTGATATATTGTACAACCGAACAACAGCAGATTTTAGCAGAGGAACATTTAGGGTTAAAGGAGATACGGTTGATATATTTCCGGCCTATGCCGACTTTGCCTTTAGGATATTGTTTTGGGGAGATGAGGTGGAAGAAATTCAAACTATTGATCCTGAAACAGGAAAAAAACTAAGTAACGAACCCATCATCAGCATTTTTCCAGCAAACTTATTTGTAACAGGGAAAGAAGCCCTTCATGAAGCCATTCATGAAATTCAAAATGAAATGGTGGCGCAAATCCGAGCCTTTGAAGCCGACGGAAGAGTAGAGGAAGCCAAAAGAATCAAAGATAGAACAGAATACGACATAGAAATGATGCGCGAATTAGGTTATTGTTCAGGCATTGAAAACTATTCACGTTATTTTGACAAAAGAGCGCCAGGCACAAGGCCATATTGCTTAATTGACTATTTCCCTGAAGACTTTTTAATGATTGTGGATGAAAGTCATGTAACCATGCCACAAATAAAAGCCATGTGGGGCGGTGACCGTTCTAGAAAAGTAAGTTTAGTTGATTATGGATTTCGTTTACCCTCGGCTTTAGACAACAGACCTTTAACGTACAATGAGTTTGAAAGTGTGATTGGGCAAACCGTGTTTGTGAGTGCGACCCCAGCAGATTATGAATTACAACGTTCGGATGGTGTAGTGGTAGAACAAATCATTAGACCAACAGGCTTATTAGACCCTGAAATTGAAGTAAAACCAAGTACTTTTCAAATAGACGATTTATTGGAAGAGGTGGAAGCCAGGGTAAAACTCAACGAAAGGGTATTGATTACAACCCTCACCAAACGCATGGCGGAAGAGCTTTCAAAATACCTAGACAGGGCAAACATTAGGGCAAGATTTTTACACTCTGAAATCAAAACCATGGAAAGGGTAGAAATTTTAAGAGAACTCAGAATGGGTGTTTTTGACGTATTGGTTGGTGTAAACTTGCTTAGAGAAGGGTTAGATTTACCCGAAGTCTCTTTAGTGGTGATTATGGATGCAGACAAAGAAGGCTTTTTGAGAGACCAAAGATCCTTGATTCAAACCATTGGCAGGGCTGCAAGAAATCAAAATGGCAAAGTAATTATGTATGCCGATAAAATAACCAAATCAATGGCCCTAGCAATGGAGGCAACCACACAAAGAAGAGCAAAACAAATCGCATACAATGTAGCCAATAATATCGTTCCAACGACCGTTAAAAAATCGACAGACGAAGTGATGCCGAACGCTGCCAAAAAAGGCAATCAATACGAGCCATATACGCCGTTATTTGAAGCGGCAGACCCATTAATGGAATTTCTCAATAAAGGTCAATTAGAGAAATTAGCTTCTCAAACCTTAAAACAAATGGAAAAAGCGGCGAAAGAACTCGACTTCTTAGAAGCAGCAAGGTTAAGAGATGAATTAGCAAGTATCAATACAAAACTAGCCACCATTAAAAACTAATTTTGTATTAAAGTAAAATCACAATTCAAAATACTGCTAAAATTCTCTCCTGTATCTCTCATTTCTTCGTCTTCTTCGTCGTAATACCAATTGATGTTCACCTTTTTACCTGATTTAGATAAATTGGTAAATATCTCTAATATATCAAACAAGCATTTGACAGCACTGGTATTAAAATACCTGATTTTCATGTTAAAATTGGTCTCAACATTTGGAAGAAGAACATACTCATTTAACCATAAAAAAACAGGTTCATAAAAAGCAAAATTATCTTCGGAATATGACATCCCTGACAGCTCAATAAGTCCTAAATCACTATTACAATTTACCAAGGGTGTTTTAGTTGTTTCAGGAATAAATAATGGTTTCATAAGCGTATTATATTAAAATTGTTTTTCTTCAATCATATTAAAAGGATAACCAAGCATTGCGCTATAATCTTCTCCAGAAGCTAACAATTCTTTGTCATTTACATCATAAAACCAATTTACATTCACTTTATTGCCTTGCTGAGAAAGTTTGGAGAATATTTCTAAAATATCAAACAAACATTTGACAGCACCGGTATTAAAATACTTAATTTTCATGTTAAAGTTTGTCTCTTCATGAGGTTGAAGGGCATACTTATTTAACCATAAAAAAACAGGTTCATAAAAAGCAAAAGTATCTTCAGAATACGACATTCCTGAGAGTTCAATCATCCCTAATTCACAATTGCAATTCACAAGAGGTGTTTTAGGAGTTTCAGGAATAAATAATGGTTTCATAAGGGTATACCAAAAACAATTAAACTTCAATTAAATTAAAAGGGTGGTCTAGAATAGTACTATAGTTTTCCCCTGACTCTAACATTTCATCATCTGCGCAATCATAATACCAATTCACAGTCAATTGTTTACCCGCATCTTTCAATACCAATAATTTATCTAAAACATCTAAAATACATTTAGCAGAACTTGTATTATAATATTTTAATTTAAAATTCATGGTGGTAGACTCCTGAGGATTATTGACATAGTCAGCAATCCACTCGAATATAGGGGTAAAAAAACCCATCGCATTTTCACTACACGACATTCCAGCAATAGTGAGTATACCACTTACTTGATCTAAATCTACTTCTGGTGTTTTTTTTGATGCTTCAATAAATAGCTTAGCCATAATGATGTTATTTTTTATTGACAGTTACATTAATACTAAAAAATGAATAATTTTCATCTACTTTTTCAAAAGTAAATTCCAACTTATTATTTGTTTTTAACAGAATATCCACAAATCCTAAACCTGCACCACCCTGTTTACTATAACTTTTATTGGTTAAAATTTTATTATAAATTACTTTTAATTCTTCTCTGGTATAACAATTAATTTCATTTAGCCATTGCGAAAGCCCTTCCACTTTATCATTGGCCACAAAATTTGCGGTAGCAATATAATAGCCATGCAGGTCTGTTTTAATGATAAAAGAGGCAGAAGATTTATTATACTCCCCAAGGTGCAAATCATCTTGATTGAGGTTCTCAACTTGTTTACATAAATTTTGCAAACATTCAACAAGCACTAAATATACTTTTCGTCTAACGCTAGGATCTAACTCAAAGGTTTCCAATTTTGCATGAGTTGAAGCCAACACATGATCGATTAATTCAATATCAATGCTGCCTCTAAAAGAGAAGACCGCATCGCTATTTCCAACCATTTTTTTATGGGCTTCCAGTGAGATTTTTTCCATACAAAAAATTCGTTAATTACAATTCATTTAGAAGAGAAGATACGGGAACAGGGGAATATAGTTTCGTTGGGGTAAAATAAAAAAAACAATATTGGCTAAATTACTAAATAGGCGCCTTTAAAAATATAAAGGCGCCTAATTCATTAAAACATATATTGGTCAGCAGCAATTAAAGCTGTGGCAATTCTTCTTCTTGCCTCTTTGGTATTGTAAGGTGTTGCTTTGGTAAAACGTTTTAAACCCATTAACATCATCCTTAATTCATCGCCTTCAGCCATCGCAATGATGGCATTTTTACCAGAAATATTGACACGATCAACCGCATCATTAAGATAGGTTTTGGCTAAATCAATTTGCAACGCAATGGCTGTTTCACCTTTCGCTAAAGCTAATTTTTCGGTACGCAATAAAGCAGATTCAGCCATGTAAATATTAATGGTCATGTCGGCCAAATTCATCAATATCTCCTGTTCTTGCGATAATTTTTGTTGAAATTTTTGAGCTGCAGCACCAGCCGTCATGATGGCCGCTTTTTTAAGGTTTTGCAATACTTTCTTTTCAGCCGCTAAAAAACCATTGTCTTCTTCCCCAAATTCAGGAATACCCATCAGCTCTTTTTGAACAGCCATAGCTGCAGAGAACAAATCAATTTCCCCTTTCATGGCCTTTTTCATGAACATATCCAACACCAACATCCTATTGATTTCATTGGTACCTTCAAAGATTCTGTTGATACGAGAATCTCTATACGACCTGTCCATAGGATAATCGGCAGAAAAGCCATAACCGCCATAAATCTGAACCCCTTCATCAGAAACATAATCCAAGGTTTCGGAACCCGCTACTTTTAACATGGCACATTCAATGGCAAAATCTTGTGCCGCACCAAGTAAGGCTTCTGCTTCTGTTTTACCTGCCGCTTTCAACAATTCTTCTGCATGGTGAATAGCCATTCCGGCACGGTATAGAGAAGATTCTGTGGCATAAATACGCACAGCCATTTCAGCCAATTTGTGTTGAATGGCACCAAAATTGGCAATAGGCATTTTAAATTGTTGGCGCTCTTTGGCATACTGAATAGCCAAGGTATTCACCCTTTTAGATGCACCTAAAGCCGCAGCGGCCAATTTAATTCTACCAATATTTAAAATATTAAAAGCAATTAAATGCCCTTTCCCAATTTCACCCAATACATTTTCAACCGGCACTTCGCAATCAGAGAAAAATACCTGACGAGTAGAAGAACCTTTGATCCCCATTTTGTGCTCCTCATTGCCAAGACTTAAACCGGGAGTACCTTTGTCGACTATAAATCCGGTAAATTTATCGCCATCAATTTGAGCAAACACCACAAATACATCTGCGAAGCCCGCATTGGTAATCCACATTTTTTGACCGTTGATGCTATAATGTTTACCATCGGCACTCAATACAGCTTTCGTTTTGGCTGATAAAGCATCTGAGCCAGAACCTGGTTCTGTTAAGCAATAACTGGCTTTTAACTCTCCTGTTCCTAATTTAGGAATGTATTTTTGCTTTTGCGCTTCTGTACCAAAGTACAAAATGGGCAAGGTTCCAATACCAGTATGCGCCGATAAAGCCACCGCAAAAGAATGGCCTTTGCCCATTTCTTCTGTGATTAACAAAGAGGTATTAAAATCTTTGCCAAAACCACCATAGGCTTCGGGTAAAGACACCGACAACAAGCCCAATTCGCCTGCTTTGTCTAATAATTTTTGCATCAAACCATCTTCCTGCGCATCGATACGATCAAGATGAGGTAAAATTTCAGTATTCAAGAAATCACGACACATTTGCAACATCATTTGTTGCTCTTCATTAAATTCTTCTGAAATAAAAACTTGAGCAGCATTTGATTCTTTAATCAAAAAATCTCCTCCTTTGGTAGTTGCAGCCATTTCTTTTGTATTTTGGGTACTAAGTACTAAGTACTAAGTACAAGGTTAATGTATTTATTATTTTTGGACTTATAGTACTTGGTACTTAATACCTCATACTTTGTACCACTACTACAACAATTCAAATATTCCTGCGGCACCTTGACCTGTACCTACGCACATGGATACCATGCCATATTTTTGGTCTCTTCTGCGCATTTCATTGAACAATTGAACCGACAATTTAGCACCAGTACAGCCAAGTGGATGCCCTAATGCGATTGCACCACCATTGACATTTACGATGTCAGGATTGATGCCTAAAGTTCGCACTACAGCTAAAGATTGAGATGCAAAAGCTTCGTTTAATTCAATTTGCTGAATGTCTTGCAAGTTTAAACCTGCCCGGTCTAATGCTTTTGGAATTGCAGCCACAGGACCAATACCCATAATACGCGGTTCAACTCCTGCCACCGCATAAGAAACCAACCTTGCGATTGGGGTAAGGTTAAGTTCTTTTAAAAGTTTACCCGAAACTACCAACACAAAAGCAGCACCATCGGAGGTCTGAGAAGCATTACCTGCTGTTACAGAGCCTTTGGCATGAAAAACAGGCTTTAGTTTTGCCAAGGCTTCTATCGTAGTTTCAGCACGTGGACCTTCGTCTGTATCTACGGTATATTCTCTGTATTTCTTTTTCTCTTTATCGTCGAGATAAGTTTCTTTGACCACAATAGGAACGATATCGTTTTTAAAGGTGCCATTTTTAATTGCCGCAATTGCTTTTTGATGCGACTTAAATGAAAACAAATCTTGGTCTTCTCTTGAAATTTGGTATTCGTTGGCAACCGCCTCGGCCGTTAAACCCATTCCCCAATAGTAATCAGGATTTGCTTTGGTAACGTCATAATTAGGCACAATTTTCCAACCGCCAAAAGGAATTGGACTCATGCATTCAACCCCACCAGCAATGATACAATCGGCTTGACCAGCCTTGATTTTGGCATCGGCAATGGCAATTGATTCAAGGCCAGAAGAGCAATAACGGTTAACAGTAACACCTGGAACTTTATAAGTATTTAAACCTAATAAAGAAATCATTCTACCGATGTTTAAGCCTTGTTCGGCTTCAGGCGTAGCATTTCCAACAATAACATCATCCACTCTTTCTGCATCAAGTGCCGGCACTTGGGCCATTAAATGCTTGATTACTTCTGAGGCTAAATCGTCTGGACGCGTAAATCTAAAAACACCTTTTCCTGACTTACCTACCGCTGATCTGTATCCTGCAACAATATATGCTTCCATGTGAACTATTTTATGACAATTATAAAGAAATAATTATACTTTTCATTACTTAAGTTAAATTAAAAAATTAATTTAAATGATTCGTAACGATGATATAATCGGGCTTATTTAAATTTATGGTTGGGTAGGCATTAGACGTATTCTCAAGTTCTTTTTCAGCACTGGCAGAACTTTGAGGTTCGGGATGTTGGGCGACTCTTAAAAACTGAATATAATTCAATATATCAGCCAAATGATGGTCAGCTACATTTTCTAATTCTTTTAATATGATATTTCTCGGTAAAGCATTCATAGCGGTGTTGTTTGAAAAATCTAAAGAATTGAACGCAATGCTATAAATAAGGTTATGGATTACTTGATAAATCAAAGAAGAATTTAGCATTTAAAATTAAAAGCATTCGCTCATGCTTACCTATACGAACAATAATCTACAATATTGTATACCATAATTTCAAAAAAAGAATACTATTAAAACAGCTAATACAACAGCTTAAATTTCTAAAATTTACAATTAAACTATTTTTCAGTAGACCCTATTTATAGCAGTGTTGTACCTACAAAATCTATTTTGCTAACAT
>JBIKPL010000472.1:0-2660 GCA_044357485.1 Cytophagales bacterium | reverse complement strand
TTTTAATTTCGTAAAAAAACATAAGCCCAATAAATTTTCAGAACAAAAATATCGATTATCATTACGATATCAATTTGGGATAGAAAAATCAGATAAAAAATTTGTATTTATTACCCACAATGATGTCGTGTACAATGGGGATATTATTGGCTTGCTGCTACAAAATATTGATAAACATGTGGGTGTAGGAGAATTGGGACAATGCTGGAATTGTCCGATGCATAAAGCTTCCCTTTGTTCTCCTTCACAATTTAATGATTTTGATTATGCATTGGAAGAAATTGAAAATGCCTATTTAAAATTCCCTCCAGATCGAAATTTGCCTATTGATAAAGTGCAACCATTTCCCCTTCCAGAATGTAGGCTAAATGAATGGTTTTGTTTAATCAACAATGAAATCAATACAAAAGAAACGGCTATTGGGTGTAGTATTCCACCTTTTGGCACCCATATCAACGGTACAGATACGGCTGTCGAATGGTTTAGACAAATGTATTTGAAGGGGTATTCATTTAAGAATATGGATTTAACCAACTATGCTACACATGCCTATTTTTCAAAAAATGGCAATGGGCATAGTTCTTTATTTAGTACCGATAAATATAAAATGGAAGAACTTGAGGCAAAAAAATACCTCGAAAATCATTTCCAATTGTTTACAAAACCTCAGTTTACTTTTTTACAACATTTTTCACACTTTATCAAAATAAAAATGAAGCCATAACATGATCAATGTAACTAAAGTATTTCTTCCTCCTTTGGAAGAATATGTAGAATTAATAAAAGGAGTATGGGAAAGAAATCATATTACAAACCATGGCCCTTTGGTTACAGCATTAGAAGAACAACTAAAGCAATATTTAGGGGTTAAGCATTTGTTTTTTGTAAGCAATTGTACTGTTGCGATACAAATTGCGATTAAAGCCTTAGCATTAAAAAATCAAATCATCACCACGCCATTTTCTTATGTAGCCACTACCTCTGCGGCTGTGTGGGAAGGCTTAGAACCAGTTTTTGCCGACATCGATGAAGAGACATTGTGTATAGATACCGCTTCCATTATCGCCAAAATCACCCCTCAAACAGAAGCTATTTTAGCTACGCATGTATACGGAAATAGCTGTCAAGTCAAAGAAATTGAAGCTATTGCCAAACAATATAATTTAAAAGTCATTTATGATGGTGCACATGCTTTTAATACAAAACTAAACGGGAATAGTATTTTAAATTATGGGGACATTTCAACCCTAAGTTTTCATGCCACCAAATTGTTTCATTCTTGTGAAGGAGGAGCAATTATCACCAATGATGACGCCCTGGCACACAAAATCTCGTACCTTAGAAATTTTGGTCACAATGGCGCGGAGAAATTTCATGGCATAGGAATCAATGGCAAAAACTCAGAATTACATGCGGCAATGGGTTTATCATTGTTCCCTTACATCGACAAAATTATTGCCTCAAGAAAGTCGATTTCACTTACCTATTCTGAATATATTAATTTTGACAAAGTCAAAAAACCAATATTACACCCAGCTATTGATTATAATTTTGCCTATTATCCAATTATATTTCAATCAGAAGAAATTTTATTAAGAGTAATAGACGCTTTAAATCAATACGACATTTTTCCTAGAAGGTATTTTTACCCTTCTTTAAATACCCTCCACTACGTGAAACCGCAAACCTGTGTCGTTTCAGAAAATATCGCATGTCGAATATTGTGCTTGCCCTTATATTATGGATTAGAAGAAAGTAATATTCAACAAATAGCTTCTATCATCAATCAAAATAGCTAAACCATGCTTTTTAGTTCTATTATATTCATATTCTACTTTTTACCCATCGTGGTAGGTTTGCATGTATTACTAAAAGAAAAATACAGAAATGTACTTTTAATGATTGCAAGTTTACTGTTTTTTGCTTTTGGAGGTACCGATGAAATGATTGTTTTTCTAAGTACTTTGTTAATCAATTATTTCATAGGCCTAAAGATTGGAAATGCACCACAGCAGCATGCGGCACAACAATGGTTAGTAACAGGCATTGTAATCAATGTTTTTGTGTTGTTTGTTTTCAAATATTTTAATTTTTTTGCCCATAATCTCAATTTTTTTTGGCAAGATTTATTACCTGAAAACAAAATTGCCCTACCGCTTGGCATTTCGTTTTATACCTTTCATAATATTTCGTATTTGATTGATGTACAAAAGAAAAAAATTGGAGCAGAAAAAAACTTCATCAATTTAACACTTTATATCAGCTTTTTCCCTCAATTAATTGCAGGTCCGATTGTGCGTTATGTCGATATTGCGGGTCAAATTTATCATAGAAAGGTAAATTTAAATTTAATTTTAAATGGCTTAAAAAGATTTATCATCGGCTTAGGGAAAAAAGTTATCCTAGCCAATACTTTTGCAAGTGTTGCCGACAGAATATTCGATTATAATACCACCTGCTTTAATACCCCTATTGCATGGACAGCGATTGTGATGTATATGTTGCAAATATATTACGATTTTTCAGGCTATTCCGACATGGCACTTGGTTTAGGCAGAATGATGGGATTCACATTTAAAGAAAATTTCAATTTCCCCTATTCGGCCTTGAGTGTACAAGAATTTTGGCGAAAATGGCATATTTCGCTTTCTAATTGGTTT
>JBIKPL010000128.1:0-7553 GCA_044357485.1 Cytophagales bacterium | reverse complement strand
CCTGCAATACCTTTGCTTGCGCCATCGGTAATTTTAGATTCAAGTGTTGTTTTGCCATTATAGTAATATGTTCTTCCACCATAAGAAGCATAGTCTGCAGTATAAGCTGCCGCTGCGCTTGATGCCGATAAAGTAGCGTAAGATTGGTCTTCTCCTGATCTGTCGCTAGATTTTCCATAAAAAGGAATACATAAAAGCATTTTAGAATAAGGAAGAGACATTTGTGTGTTCCATGCATCTAAAGTACCCATTGCATTGATATAAGAAGAATGTTGTACCCCAGCGCCAGTATGATTTACAGGGAAATCATAGGCCATGATGTGTACATAATCTAATGATGAAAATACAGTTTTGTCCACATATTGTAAGTGGTTAGGATTGGTTAAATATTCTCCACCAACTGCCGCAGACAATTCTAATCCTGGTGCATTTGTTGCAATAGATGCTTTAAGCGCCAGAATAAAAGCTTTATGATTTGCAATATCAGTTGAGTTTGTTGGGAATTCCCAGTCAACTTCAATACCTGCTAAACCATTTTTCTTTGCGAAATCTACAATGGCTGCAACGAAGGTAGCTCTATAAGTTGAGTTACCACAAACAGCCGATAGTCTTGAACTTCTGTAGTTGTTTACATCTGCTCCTCCAATTACCAAATGAAGTCTAACGCCATTTTGTTGACATTTAGTTTTTACTTGATCAAAAATATAAGAATCAAATCCATAATAAATATCCGTACCAGTACTAATTGTACCCGTTGTGGTTGGATTCATAAAACAATAGCCAACATCAGTCAATTTATCAAACTGAATAACGGAGCTATAATTATACCATTGGTATTCTGGTATATAGCCATACACTTTTTGTGCGTAAGATGCTGTCGCCATAGACATAACACTTAGCATTAGTAATAAAATCTTCTTCATGTGTTAACCTTTTTTTTAGTAATTGTGGGAAATCATACTCTATAGTGTTTCAAAAGTACATAGAATAATGCTATAAAAAAAAGCTTTCATTCTATTTTGATGAAAAAAAAGCTGTATTTTAATGATATGAATCGGTTGGTGTATTGTAATGTTCTTGTTTTTAAAGTATTATGTTTTTTTTTGAGGTTATGATGATGCGATAGGCTATTCAGTTGCATTATAGTTTTTGTTTTTCTTGACTTGATATTGTTTAAGATAAATCAAGGATAAAGCACTATATTTGTGCTGAATAAAATGTAACAATGATTCCACAACTATTAGCGAAATTAAAGATTGAGGCTTTAAATGAAATGCAAGAATTGGCATTAAGCACTGCCGCAGAAGGAAATGACATGTTATTACTATCGCCTACAGGTTCCGGTAAAACCTTGGCATTTTTACTTCCTATATTATTAAAACTTGATCCTCAAAAAATTGGGGTGCAATGTTTGGTAATTGTGCCTTCTCGTGAACTAGCCATACAAATTGAATCTGTATTTAGACAAATGGGATCAGGTTTTAAAGTGAATTGTTGTTATGGTGGTCATAAAATGCAAACCGAAAGAAATAATTTAGACCAAGCACCTGCCGTTTTAATTGGTACGCCAGGTCGATTAACCCATCATATTCGTAAAAAAACCTTGGATTTGAGTACTGCTTCTTTTTTGGTACTCGATGAATTTGACAAAGCCTTGGAGTTTGGATTTCAAAAAGACATGGAATTCATCATTGCTAAAATGAGCGCATTAAAGCAGCGTATATTAACTTCTGCCACCCAAGGTTTGGCTATTCCGGCATTTACGGGCATTGTTAATCCTACCATTGTCAATTATTTAACTACGCAGGCTGCTCCTCCCAAATTAACCATCAAGGCCGTACGCGCGGAGGCTCAAGATAAATTTGAAGCTTTACTTAAATTAATTGGCAGTAAATCGCAACAAGCCATTTTGGTTTTTTGCAACCACAGAGAAGCCGTAGATAGAATCAGTGAAATATTAAGCAACAGAAATATGCTTCATGATGTATTTCATGGTGGTTTAGAACAAGAGGACAGAAATAAGGCCTTGGTGAAGTTTAGAAATGGTACCCATAAATTATTAATTACGACAGATTTAGCTTCTCGAGGCTTGGATATTCCTGAAATCGAATGTGTTATTCATTACCAAGTGCCTTCTACTGAAAATGCATTTATTCATAGAAATGGCCGTACGGCACGAATGCACGCCGAAGGGGTTGCTTATTTAATTTTAGGTGAAAACGAAAAGCAACCTTACTATATCAAAGATGATTTAGAAATTGAAGCTTTAGAAGCGATGACCGAAGCGATGCCTTCTACCGATTGGGTGACGCTGTATGTTTCGGCAGGGAAAAAAGACAAAATCAATAAGGTTGATATTGTGGGCTTGTTTTTGCAAAAAGGAGGATTGGCAAAAGAGGAATTAGGCTTAATTGAAGTGCATGATTTTACCACTTTTGTAGCGGTAAAACGCAATAAGGTGAACCAGTTGTTGACACTGCTTAGCAATGAAAAATTAAAGAAAAAAACAGTTAAAATAGAACTTGCCCATTAGTTTTTGGCTAATTGTTAATATGATTGGAAAGATAATCATCCGCAAGGTTTTAATCTTTGGCATTGGTTTGCTTGGCTTATTGGTTCACCAAGTCAATGCCCAAATATTAAATATTGAATCTTTTAGACTCGAAAAAGATACGGCTAAGGTTTTTTTAGGCAATGTTGGATTTGGCTTTTCTGCAAAAAAACAGACGGTTAGTGTGAGCCGGTATAATTCAAATGTGAACAGTGTTTATTTGTCTCAGCAACACAGTTATATGCTACTGAGTACTTTGTCTTTGGTGAAAATTGACAATCAAAATGTACTAAGTGAAGGCTATGCACATTATAGGATGAATTTTTTTAGAAAGAAAATTTTCTCCACAGAGCAATTTAACCAAATTCAATACGACAAAGGACGGGGCATGGACAGTCGTTTGCTGACTGGTTTATGTTTGAGGTATAGGATATTGAACACCCCTAGGTGGAGTATTTCAGCCAATACTGGGTTGATGTATGAAATCGAAAATTGGAGCAATGCGCATCAGCAACAGCAATCTCATTTGGTTAAATCTTCCTCCAATCTTACGATCAAAGCAAAAATTACCCCGACTTTAAGTTTGTATATGATTACGTATTACCAAGCTCGGCCAGACCAATATTTTTTTAGGCCAAGATTAATTACGGATACCTCACTACAATTAAAAATTTCAACTAAGTTTAGTTTTAATACACAATATGTTGCTACTTACGATGATAGACCAATAATTGATATTCCTCATTTAATTTACGCAGTGAATAGTAGTATCCTTTATAATTTTTAATGCACTAATATTTTGTTTTGGCAATACATCCTTTAATTTTGTACCTCTATCTATCCTATTAGCGTAGGTTTAAATCAAAAAAAAATGAAAAATTTAATTTATAGCATTGTAATGTTGACCTTGTTTGCTTTGGTCGCATGTGAAGGAAAATATCCTGCAAAAGATATCGCAGAAGAAGAATCTTTTTTGGATGATACTACTTATGTGAAACTAAGCAGTAAAAGCATTGTCAATGATTCTTTGGCTTATACCTATAGGGCTATTTTAGATAAATACATGGAAATGAGTGATGCCTTGATTGAGGCGCAACCAATTGATGTGTCTAAAAGTGCCATGGAGATGATGCTTTTATTGGAAAAAGCTAATCTTAAATCTTTAAACGCGGCACAGGTTAATTTTTGGGACGAACAAATGGATGCCATCGCATTGTTTTTAAAGAAAATGGCTGCAAGTAAAGACCTTAAAGTACAACGCAATGAGTTTTATCCGCTCTCACAAGATTTATATGATTTGTATATTCAAATAGGCTTGAAAAATTTTCCGGTTTACAAACAGTATTGTCCTATGGCTTTTAAAAACAAAGGTGCATTTTGGTTGTCGAATTCAGAAGAGGTATTGAATCCTTATTTTGGTAGCGAAATGCTACATTGTGGAGAAATTAAAGAAAAAATATTTAATCCTTAACACTTTTATTGTCAGTGTACTAAAAGCAGGGATACGACAATTTTCCTGCTTTTTTTGTTTTTATTAATTAAAAACAAAATCACATTGTATAATTTTTCGTTAAGGGTTTTAAACACGAATTACATGCACTATACTTTAGACGATTTGAAGGAAATAATGGATGAAGAGGTGGTAATCGTAGGAGATTTTGCCTCTGGAGAAGTCACTGGTACACTTGAAGAAGTGATGGGTGACTCTGGCATTCTATTTATTGGTGGAAAAGGTATTGCGATAACAGATATTACAGAGATTTATCTATTTGACGAGTCGGGCGAAACCTATTTGTTTGATCCAGCCAAAGAACGTCTTGAAGACAATGACGAAGTAGGGGTTTTTTCTGATGAACAATTTTTGTCTTTGGAAGGCGAATTTGTAACCGTGGTGAAATTGGCTGAGGAGGGAGAAGAAATTCTTCAAGGCATTGTTATCAAAGTAGATGTCGACAAGCAGCTTCTTACTTTAGAAAATTGGGAAAATAAACCTATTCACTTTAATGAAGTAATTACGCTCAAAGTAAAAGATGAAAATGGAGAGGAGGTTGAACTCGCTCCCGAAAATTACCTTTCGGCTTTTAATGAGGAAGAACAATATGCGGTAAGCCAATTTTATGCGCTTATTAAATCTCAGGTTAGAATTGTGGTTGCAGCAGATGATTTAGAGCTCGAAATAAGAGGGACATTGGAAAAAGTTTTGCCTGAAAACGGTGGCTTTTTAGTGTTGAAAGAACAAAAAGGAAATATGATTCCGGTGATTGATATTTTAGATTTTTTCGTAATCACGAACAATGGCGATGAACAATTTTTAGTGCCGTTGTTGCAAGGAGGAGATTTAGGCTATTCTGCTTTTGAAATTGGGGAAGGCTTGGGTTATTATTCACCTGATGTTTTACAATATTTGGTGAACCGTGAAGTGAAATTTAAAGGCGATTTTGAAGGTGTTTATGAAATTTCTGGACTTTTGACAGAAGTAAATGAGGCCTTATTTCAGTTAAAAGGCCATGCTAAACACTTTGTTATAGAGGATATTAGCGGTGTATATGTTAGGGATAGTAAACATAAGTGGGATTATGTTCCGCCGATTACTTTTGAACATAGAAATAAAATGTCGGGTGCTTATGAACCTATGGTATTGGATTGGCTCATTGGTAAAAAAGCAGTGTTTACCATCAGTTTATTACAAGGTGGGGTAGCAGAATTGAGCGGTTATGTCAAAAGTATTGACAATGCCAATTTTACCATCCATATTGAAGAACAAAATACAGAATTTGAATTGCCATTGGTGCTTGATATTTACTTGGTCAACGAACAAGGGGTTTTGCAATTTATTAATCCTAAATCTGGTATTGCGGAAGACCGAACATTGTATAAATTTTCTGAAAATGAATTGCTTTCCTTGCTAATGAGGAGTGTGAAGTTTGAAGGCGATTTCGAGGACAATGCTCCTCTTGAAGGCATGATGACCAAATGTAATTTTCAAAAAGGCTACGTGGTGTTATCGAACCATCCTGACCAACCCATTCCTATTATGAAGATTAAAAAATATAGCATGGTGAATAATTAGGAATTGATCAATGCTGGTTTTAATAAAAATGCCCATCCGTTGATTGCTCAACGGTGGGCATTTTTTGAATCGTATTTCCCACTACAATTCATTGTTTTTTTAGTTTAAAACATGATATAAAAATCAATTTTAAAAACAGTACTCATGAAATTAAATAAGACTTGGAAATAAAATTTTGTTCCATTATTTAAGTAAAATTTTGCAACTTTTTTTTTCTAAAATCGATAAAGGATTTTCGGCTAAAATTTTAAGTGGTTGATTTATTAATTTAAATCTGTTTTGGTATTGTTGTGAAGCATTTTAGCGAAAAAGGGGAATTGTTTTTTTTACTTTGATTGAAAGTCATACCCCTTTCGTAAAAACAAAGTACTTATAGTTTGTAAATCATTCTTTACACCAAAACATGTTTTTGTATAATGCTAATGAAAATACGTTTGACCATTCATTCCGCTACGACAACCTTCCTTTGTAATCTTCATAGCCAAATTTCTTGAATAAGGTAAAGCCTTTTTCCTCATTCCAAATGCCAATAGAAGGATGATTTACCCCATTGAAAGTGGTGGTTTTCACCATGGTATAATGGATCATGTCTTCAAAAACCAACAAATCACCTATTTTTACTTCATTTTCAAAACTCCAATCACCCATATAGTCGCCACTTAAGCAAGAATTTCCTCCTATTCTATAGGTTGGTTTTCCTGGTACCGGATCTGTTGCGCCTACGACTTTGGGTTTATAAGGCATCTCTAAACAATCGGGCATGTGGCCGGTAAAGGAGATGTTAGCAATTAAAGTGGTAATGCCTTTATTCTCGACAATGTCCACCACTTTTGCCACCAAATCACCTGTTTGCCAAGCGAAGGCAGAGCCAGGTTCTAAGATTACCTCTACCTTGTATTTTTCTTTAAAGGCTTTTAATAAATTTACCAAGTGAGCGGTGTCATAACCTTTTCTAGTCATCAAATGTCCTCCGCCCATATTTACCCATTTTACATGAGGTAAAAGGTGCGCAAACTTTGCTTCAAAGGCTTTTAAGGTGTTTTCTAAATCAAAAGAACTCGACTCGCATAAGGTGTGAAAGTGCAATCCTTCAACACCTTCTGGTAAAGTTGCCCCAATTTTATCTGCTGTTGTTCCCAACCTCGAACCCGGCGCACAAGGATTGTACAAATCTGTTTCTACATCCGAAAACTCAGGATTTACGCGGATGCCAACAGAAATTTTTCTTTTGAAATTTTTAATCTTTGGTAAAAAATGATTCAATTGGGTCAATGAATTAAACGTAATATAACTGCTATATTCCATCAACTCATCAAACTCTTCGTCTACATACGCAGGAGAATAGGTATGGGCCAACGTTTTCATTTCTTCAAAACAAAGTCTTGCTTCCCACAACGAACTTGCCGTTGCCCCATTTACATATTCTCTCACAATAGGAAATGCACCCCACATCGAAAACCCTTTAAATGCCACGATGATATCAATGCCAGCGGCTTCTTTTACTGATTTTATCAAGGCTAAATTGTTGCGAAGCAAGGTTTCGTCTACCACGTAGGCAGGGTTGGGCACTTGGGAATAGTTGATCATTTTTTGAAATCGGTATTAAGTACAAGGTATTGGGAACAATCAATTAGGACCGTAATTTAAAAACAATTCCCCAATTCAACTGATGAAAAGGGGAAATGTTTTTTAATTTTATACACTGTACTTACGCTTTTGTTGGGACTGTTGTAGGTATATGCCTTTTCCAAAATTTAATTTTAGCGCTTCAATAAGCACTTACCTCACCGTAAACTTAAGCCAGAATGGATAATGCGTTTTATTGATTAAGTAGTGCTTGAATGTCTATGTCGGTTATATTGTCTTTTTCTCCTTTGTTGTATATGGAGAAGAGGAGAACAGAAGTTTCAGTTACCTTCACAAAAGTAATTA